>DATGOH010000066.1:0-13621 GCA_035306165.1 Ferdinandcohnia sp. | reverse complement strand
GAGCAGGAAGCGTTCGAGTGGGGCTGGTTCCGATCTCGAAAGCAAGTGGCCCCGCCGACGAAAAGCTGCGCCGCTCCCCGAACCTGCGGGAGCAACTACGTCGTGCGCGAGCCAAACCCACTGCGCGGGATCCCAGACCGGTTGCTCGCCCACGACGAGCGAGTCGAGTCTCCCCTCGACCTGCCGCACGAAGCGCTGCTCGGTGCCGAAGAAGCAGCACCTCCGCCCCGCATCGCGCGCGGCGGTGACGAAGGCTTCGGCCAACTCGCCGAGCCGCTCCTCGCTGGCAATGGGCGCGCCGGCGGCCACCCACGCCTTGCGTCCGACTTCGACGTACGCGACGCAGGCATCTTCGCCAGCGAGGTAGGCGAAGCCGGGATCGAGCGTCTGGACGGCCATGCTGTTCCAGCCGTGCCGCCAGACGATCCCTTCGACGTCGATGGGCGATGGCGCAGAGGCGGCTCGCACGGGCCGCGTTCTCCCACCCGCCGGTCCCCCGCGTCAATGCGGGCCGCTCGGTCAGGCGTTCGACCCGCTAGTGCACGGCCGGCTGCTCCGTCGCTTCGCGCACGGTGCCGGTCTGGATGAAGTCGAGCAGGTCCTCGTTGAACGCGTCCTGGTGCGTGGTGGCCAGGCCGTGCGGCGCGCCCGGATAGACCTTCAGGATCGCGTTCTCGACGAGCTGGACGGTGCGGAGTGCCGACGCCTCGAGGGGGACGACTTGGTCGTCGTCGCCGTGGATGATGAGGGTGGGAACGTCGAAGCACTCGAGGTCGCTGGTGAAGTCGGTCTCGGAGAACGCGGCGATGCAATCGTAGACCGAGACGATCCCCGCCTGCATCGCCTGGTACCAGAAGGAATGGAGCACGCCGAGCGACGCCTCCGCGCCCTCGCGGTTGTAGCCATAGAAAGGCACGGCCATCTCCTGGAAGAACTGGGCGCGGTTGCGGCGGACGTTCTCGCGGAGCTCGTCGAAAACCTCCGGCGAGACGCCGTCAGGGTTCTCCTGGCTGCGGAGGAGGCGAGGCGGCACGGCGCTGAGCAGGACGACGCGCGACACGCGCTCGGTGCCGTGGCGACCGATGTAGCGGGTGACCTCGCCGCCGCCGGTGGAGTGGCCGACGAGAACCACGTCGCGCAGATCGAGCGTGTCGATCAGGCAGGCGAGGTCGTCGGCATAGGTGTCCATGTCGTTGCCGGTCCAGGTCTGCTCCGATCGCCCGTGGCCTCGGCGGTCGTGCGCCACCACGCGGTAGCCGCGTTGGCCGAGAAAGAGCATCTGCGCGTCCCACGCATCGGCGGAAAGCGGCCAGCCGTGCGAGAAGACCACCGGCTGCCCCTCTCCCCAGTCCTTGTAGAAAATCTTCGCGCCGTCCTTTGCCGTCACCGTTGCCATGTGCTCACTCCCGGATCTCTTGCCCCTCAACTTAGGTCCGGATGAGAGGCGGGCGAACCCGAAGGAGCGAGGGTGGGCGCACGGGAGGTCACGTCAGGCGGACGGACGCAAGTGCGTCGAGGGAGTGATCGAGACGCGGGTG
This sequence comes from Ferdinandcohnia sp., assembly GCA_035306165.1. Classification (GTDB taxonomy): domain Bacteria; phylum Myxococcota; class Myxococcia; order Myxococcales; family Vulgatibacteraceae; genus ZC4RG40. Next base: position 12,083 of record DATGOH010000066.1, on the reverse strand, counting down.
AGGAGGGGGGGCTACGTGCGGACGAAATACCTCACGCTACTCAGGGGGGCGGCGGAGGCTGCGGAAGGTGAGGGAGTACCGCAGCTCCTTGACGGGCGGGATGCGGTGTTCCCAGACGGAGCGGGCGGGGCCGGCGAGCACGTAGGCGGCGCGCGGCGGCATGTAGAGCTTGTACACGCGCATCGCGCCCTCGACGTTGCGCCGAAGGTAGAAGAGGCAAGGCGCACCCAGGGAGATGCCGACGATGGCGGGGCCGAAAACAGCGGCGTCGCGGTGCCAGCCGATGCCGGCGCCCGGAGGGTATCGGGAGACGAGGCATTGCTCGAGGGTACCCGGCTCGATGCCGGCCCAGGCGGCGACGCGGTTGCGCACGGGCAGCAACCAGTCGGGAAGGGGCTCGGCCGGTTCGACGGTGGCGTTCTCGAAGCCGTACTTCCAGCCGTAGCCGCGCACCGTGCGGCGGGCGGCGGTGCCTCGCATGACGACCGCACGGAAATCGAGGGCCTCGATGTGCGCGAGTAGTTCCCGTTCTTCCTCCTCGCTCAGGAAGGTCTGGTGGAGGGAGAGGCCCTCGGGACGCTGGAGGGTGGGGATGGCGCGCGGCATCGAGTCCATCTAACACGGGCCACCGACGAGGCCATCCGCCCGATGGCGCAAGAACCGTGGGCGGAAGCTCCCGAAGGCTCAGATGAGCTCCTTCAGGTAGCCGAAGGCGCACTGGCTACACTTGTAGCCACCCGTGCCATAGGGCCCGGTGTGGCGCACCAGGCATTCCGGGCAGATTCGGAATCCACACCTGTCGCATGTGTACCACGGCCAGGTAGGTGCGAACTCTCGTTTGCAGCACTGGCAGGGAATCATGAGGTCTCCAGAGATCGGAACACGTTCGGTACCCCGCCCTCCTACCGCGGGGGTTGGGTCATGACGCTGAAAAGGGGGCCCATCTTACAGACGGCGTGCGTCCATGCGATGGGGAAATGCGAGCCAGCCGCGGATGTGACGAGTCGTCGACGATTTGCCTCCGAATTCGTCCTAGTTGCGTCCGAGGACGAGGATGTGGCTCTTGCCCTCGCAGCCGACGAAGGTCATCGGGCCCTGCTCGTCCGTTGCAGGCAGGGAATCGATGACGAAGGGCTTGTTGCAACCTGCCAGGTCGTGGCGGATGGGCTCGCCCTCCGTGGGCTTGCCGTCGCCGTCGAGCGGGAGTTCCCAGAGCACGCCGTTGCAGTCGTCGGCGATGAGGCAGCGCTGGTTGCCGGGGCAGTCGTCGTCGGTCTGGCAGAGATGCTCGAAGTCGGTCAGGCAGCCATGGAGGCCAAGCGCGGCCAGGCCCAGGGCGAGAACGACGTGAACGGATCGCATGGAGGCTCCCTCCGCGAGATCGCCTGTCATGGCGCACCTTCGGGCGGATTCGAAAATTCTGGGGTCCGCGCGTGCGTTGTCTTCGCCCCGCCGGCTTGGAAGGATGTGCGCATGGAGCGACCGCACATCGACGATCGGACCTGGGTGCTCGTGCTCACGGGCTCGGGCGTCTCGGCGGAGAGCGGGATCCCCACCTTCCGCGGGGCGGGGGGGCTCTGGGAGAACCATCCCTTCGAGAGGCTCGCCTCGCCGGAAGGCTTCCGCGAGGATCCGGAGCTGGTCTGGCGCTTCTACTCCATGCGCCGCCAGCGGGCGGCGAGCTGCCGGCCCAATCCGGGGCATCTGGCGCTCGCGGCGCTCGAGCGGCGGCTCAAGGACCGCTTCCTGCTCGTGACGCAAAACGTGGACGGGCTCCACGCCGTGGCGGGGAGCGAGCGGCTGGTGGAGCTACACGGCAACCTCTTCACCACGCGGTGCAGCGCGTGTGCGAGACCGCCTTTCCCGGATCGCGCGTGCTACGAGAGCCCACCGCGGTGCGATATCTGTGGGGGCCTTCTCCGCCCGCACGTGGTCTGGTTCGGCGAGACGCTCGACCCGGAGCACCTCGACCGCGTGGAGCAGTTCCTGGAGGCAGCGCAAGGGCGGGGGAGGGCGATCTTCTTGGCGGCGGGAACGTCGGGGGCGGTCTACCCGGCGGCGGGCTTCGTGGACCTGGCGCGCGCCCATGGGGCCGAAACCTGGCTCGTGAACCGCGACCCGGCGGACAACACGCATCGCTTCGACCACTTCGTGCAGGGGAAGAGCGGGGAGGTGCTGCCCGCGCTCTTGGGCGTGGAATGAGCGCCCCGGACGCCGCGGCGTTTCAGAGATAGGGATCGGCCGCGACGGGGCCGAGCCGGCGCTCCACGAGCAGCCGCAGCGGGAAGTTGAGCAAGACCCAAGCGGCGAGGGCGTAGGTGGGGGAGGAGAAGAGGCCGATCGGGATCGCCAGGGCGAAGACGAAGACGGGGATGAGGGCGACCAGCACCGAGTAGCGAACGACCTGCGCCGGCGGCTTGGATTGGAACAGGCGCGCTCTGTGCGCCCGGGCGAAGAGGGCGAGCTCCATCAGGCTGACGAGGAGCAGGGTGGAGACGATGAGCACGACGGTGATGGGCTGGTCCGAGTAGCGGTCGAGCAGCGCGGTGGGCAGGGGGAGGAAGGCGATCAGGCCCAGGTAGATCATGCTCAGGCCGGTGTAGACCGAGTCGATGGCGCGTAGGTGGCGCACGAAGTGGAGATTGGAGAGCCAGTAGAAGGCGAGGACGGCCACGGCGATGACGAAGGTGAGTAGGTGGCCGTGGGCGGATAGGAGGAGGCCGGGGAGCTCTTCGGGGGGCACCCGGGGGATGCCGATGGAGACGACCAGTAGGGTCATGGCCACGGCGTAGATGCCGTCGGTGAGGGCGACGAGGCGACGAAACTCCACCGAATCCCGGCCGAAGAGCGTACCGCCCATCGCGGGCAAGCTAAGCACGCTTCTGCGGCGCATACGCAGCGCACGCGCGGCTTGACCCCGGCCCCGGAATAGTCGACGGAAAGAGGAGGGTTGCTCCTACAAGGGGTTTTCCGTGGAAGACCTTCTCCGCAAGTACGACCGGCCCGGCCCGCGCTACACGAGCTATCCCACCGTCCCCGCGTGGACGGATGCCTTCGGGCCGGAGGACTACGCGAGAAAGCTGCGCGAGGCAGCGGAGCGCGGCGCCGACGTGCCGCTCTCGCTCTACGTGCACATCCCCTTCTGCGCGGAGATGTGCGCCTACTGCGGCTGCAACGTGGTCGTCTCGCGTAGCCGGGAGAAGCACACGGCCTACGTGGACGTGCTGCGGAGGGAACTCGACCTCCTCGCGGAACACCTCGGGCCACGTCGGCGCCTCTCGCAGATCCACTACGGCGGCGGTACGCCGACCAGCCTCGACGAAGATCTCCTCTTGCGCTTGTGGGAGACGATCCGCGAGCACTTCACCATCACCCGGGACGCCGAGGTCGCAATCGAGATCGATCCGGTGGTGACGCGGCGGGAACAGCTCGCCCTGCTGCGGGGGATGGGCTTCAACCGCCTCTCGCTCGGCGTGCAGGATTTCACGCCGGAGGTGCAGCGCGCGGTCGACCGCATTCAGTCGGTGGAGGAGACCGAGGCGCTCGTCACCTACGCCCGGCACCTCGGCTTTTCGGGCATCAACTTCGACCTCATCTACGGGCTGCCGTTCCAGAGGCTCGAGACCTTCGAGAAGACGATCGACGAGGTGCTCCGCCTCGCGCCCGACCGGGTGGCGATCTTCTCCTATGCCCACGTGCCGGAGGCGCGGCCCAACCAGCGGCGGATCGACGCTTCGACCTTGCCGGTCGGTCCCGAGAAATACGCGCTCTTCGCCATGGCGCGGGACAAGCTCCTCGGCGCCGGCTATCTGGCCATCGGCATGGACCACTTCGCCCGCGCGGACGACGAGCTGGCGATCGCCCAGAGGGAGAGGCGGCTCTTCCGCAACTTCCAGGGCTACACGGTGCGGCCGGCGCCGGACACGGTGGCGGTCGGAGCCTCTTCGATCTCCGACGTCTGCGGGGCGTACGCGCAGAACGCCCGCACGCTGCCGCCCTATGAGCAGGCGATCGCGGAGGGCCGCTTCGCCACGGTCAAGGGCTGTCGGCTCGATGCCGACGACCTCTTGCGGCGGGACGCCATCAACTCGCTGATGTGCAACTTCGTCATCGACCTGCGGGCGCTGGGCGAAAAGCACGGGGTGGATGCCGCCACGTACCTCGCCGGTTCGCTCGAAAAGCTCCGCGAGATGGAGGCCGACGGCCTGGTGCGGATCGGCAGCGACCTCGTGGAGCTCACGGAGTTGGGCAAGCACTTCGTCCGGCCCGCGGCGATGGCCTTCGATGCTTGGCTGGACCGCCTGCCTCCCACCCGCAAGGGAAAACTCCCAGTGTTTTCCCGCACCATCTGACCGCTTCCGCCGGCGCTTCTTTTTTCCGTGACGCCCCTCCGCGCGAGGGGCGTCTTCGTTTCTGCAAACGGCTGTCGTCGCATGTGTGATACGGCGCCTCGATGCTTGACACGTTAACTCCGAGGAAGTAGCACGACGCCCGAGCGCGTTTCCGCAGCGGGCGCCCAGGCGCGCCGGCTTTGGGCACGTTGGATGGGAGGGGCACGGGGCGTTTGCAACCTGTGAGGAAAGACGACGATGGCGCGCAAGCTTGCACTCGTGGCGGCGTTCTCCTTCGCGATGTCGATGCTCGCCTGCGATGCGGGAACTGTCGATTCCGACGGAAGCGATGGAGCGATCGGGGCCGGTGGCTCGGGCACGAATCGTCCCGCGAGCCCCGTTGAAGACTCCGGAGGCGGCCGCGCACGCTGGACGTAAGCCTGGATGGCGGCACCCACGGTGGGAAAGACGTTCTCCTCGCCGATGGCGCGCAGCAGGCCGGTGCGGCGGAGCACCTTGCGGATGGGCTCGTGGGGCTCGGCGATGGCGAGGTCGGAGCCGCGCCGTTCGAGATCCCGATGGAGTCGGTGCAGGGCCTGGGCGGCGGTGAAGTCGATGTCGAAGACGGCGCCGGCGTCGAGGACCAAAAGGCGCGCGGGTTCGTCCAAAGCGTCGAGGATCTCGGCCACGCGCTCGCGGACGAAGCGGGCGTTGGCGAAGAAGAGGGGGCCGTCCACGCGGTAGATGAGCAGCCCGGGGAGGATGGAGCTCGGCGCCTGCGTGTCGATGCCGTGGTAGCCGGGCTTGCCCTCGATCTTGCCCAGGATGGCGTCGTGCGGGCGCGCGGCGTGCCGGACGAGGTCCAGGGTGGCGAGGCCCACCGCCAGGAGGATGCCGTTCAAGATGCCGAAGGCGAGCACGCCGGCGATGCTGAGCAGGCAGATGGCGCACTCGCTGGGGCGGGCCCGCGCGAGGCGGAAGATGGAGCGGAGGTCGACGAGGAAGAGGCCGGCGGAGACGACGACGGCGCCCAGGACGGCGCGGGGAAGGAGGGCGACCACCGCGGAGAGGAAAAAGACGACGAGGAGGAGGAGCGCGGCGGCGAGGAGGGAGACGGCCTGCGTCCGCCCGCGCGAGAGATCGGCCACGGCGGTGCGCGATTCACTCGCCGCCACGGGAAAGCCCCCCACGAGCCCGGCGAGGAGGTTGGCCGCGGCGAGGCCGAAGAACTCCTGGTTGGCGTCGACGGCGTATCGGTTCTTGTCGGCGAAGGCGCGGCTGGTGAGCACGGCGCTGGCGTAGCCGAGGAGCGCGAGGGCGAGGATGCCGGGGAGGAGGCGCGAGAGGTGGGCGGGATCCGGCAGGGGCGGGAGGCGGAGGGTGGGGAACTCCGCTCGGATCGGCCCGACCAGGTCGAAGCGCTCCTCCCAGCCGAAGACGGCGGAGCAGGCGATGGCGATCACGACGGCGACCGCCGTGCCGGGGGCGCGCGGTGCGACGAAGCGAAAGCCCACGACGACGAGGACGGTGGCGAGCGAGAGCAGGGCGGTGGGCAGGTCGATGGCGTCGAACTTTCCGATGAATTCTCGGACCTGGGGGAAGAAACCCTGCGCCTCGATGGTCAGGCCGGTCGTGTCGCCGAGCTGGGAGGCGACGATGATCAGGGCCATGCCGTTGAGGTAGCCGACGAGGATCGGCTGCGAGAGGAAGTCGGCCAGGGCACCGAGCCGGAAGATGCCGCCGAGCACGAGGACCAGTGCGATGGCCACGGCCGAGAAGGCGGTGACGGCGGCGGTTTCCTCGGGGCCGGAGAGGCCGAGCGGCGCAGCCACGGCCACCATGAGGATCGCCGTTCCCGCCTCCGGCCCCACCATGAGCTGGCGCGAGGGACCGAAGAAGGCGTAGCCGACGAGAGAGGCGATGCCGGTCCAGAGTCCGACGCCGGGGGGCAGGCCCACCAGCTGGGCGAAGGCCATCCCCTGGGCGACGAGCATGGCGCTCACCGCGAGGGCGGCGAAGAGATCCCGGGGGAGCCAGCGGAGGCGGTAGGTGGTGAAAATGGAGACACCCGGGATGCGCTTCCAGGGGGCCTGGAGTCTCCAGCGCGCCATCTCAACCATCCCGTCGACAGGGCGTCATGGGACAATCCTGCGCACGGAAGGGGCGCGTCCCACGGCCCGGATGGTCGCTTGGGGCGTCGACCGGCACGCCCTAGGTTGAGGGCTTCTGGAAGGAGCGCACGCGATGAAGGCACTGGTCTACCGCGGCCCCGGCAAGCGCGCATGGGAGGATGTCGATCGGCCGACGATCCAGGCGCCGACCGACGCCATCGTCCGCATCACGACCACCACGATCTGCGGCACCGACCTGCACATCCTCGAGGGTGACGTTCCGGCCGTGCAGCCGGGCCGCGTGCTCGGGCACGAGGGCGTGGGGGTGGTCGAAGAAGTGGGCGACGCGGTGCGCAACGTTCGGCCGGGCGACCGGGTCCTCATCTCGGCGATCACGGCGGACGGGCGCTGCGACCGTTGCCGGATCCAGATGTACTCGCACTGCCGCAACGGCGGGTGGGTCCTCGGGCACCTCATCGACGGCACGCAGGCGGAGTTCGTGCGCATCCCCTTCGCGGACACGAGCACCTACAAGCTCGGGCCCGACGCGGACGAGGAAGCGATGGTGATGCTCAGCGACATCTTCCCGACCGGCTTCGAAGTCGGCGTGCTCAACGGTCAGGTGCGGCCGGGAAATCGCGTCGTGATCGTGGGAGCCGGGCCGATCGGCTTGGCCTCGCTGCTCACCGCGCAGCTTTGCGGCCCCTCCGAGATTTGGATGGTGGACCTGGACCGAAACCGCCTCGACGTGGCGAAGAAGTGGGGCGCGACGCGGACCTTCGATGCGGGCGACGCGAATCTCGCGGAAACGATCCGCGAGCTCACGAACGGCGACGGCGTGGACGTGGCCATCGAGGCGGTCGGCGTGCCGGCCACCTGGGACCTCTGTCAGAAGATCGTGGCGCCCGGCGGACGCATTGCCAACGTAGGTGTGCACGGCAAGGCGGTGCAGTTCGACATCGAAAGGCTCTGGATCCAGAACATCACGGTGACCACCGGCCTGGTGGACACGCGCACCATCCCGACGCTCATGCGGCTGATCGAAGCGGGGAAGCTGGATACCCGGCGCATGGCCACCCACCGCTTCGCGCTCCACGATGCGATGAAGGCCTACGACACCTTTGCCAACGCCGCGAAGGAGCAGGCGATCAAGGTCGTAATGCGCGCGTGATGCGGTCCGACCGCGCTCCGGAAACCCACGGCGAGCCGTCCGGCGCGGTGCATGCTGCGCGCAACTCGCCTGCGCGCGGCACATCGAAGCCTTCATGAGCGAACGACGCAGTGTGCGCGTGGACGTGATCTCCGATTGCGTCTGTCCTTGGTGCTACGTGGGCAAGCGCCGGCTGGAGGAGGCCGTCCGCCGCGTGGAGGACCGCCTCGACGTGCAGGTGGTCTGGCATCCCTTCCAGCTCGACCCCACCCTCCCGCCAGAGGGCCTTCCGTGGGAGGACTACGTGCGGGAGCGCTTCGGCTCGCCGGAGCGCTTCCGCGAGGCGCAGGCGCGGGTGGCGGAGATCGGCCGGGAGGTGGGCATCCCCTTCGCCTTCGAGAAGGTGCGGAAGGCGCCCAACACCTTGCTGGCGCATCGCCTGATCGCCATCGCCGCCGCCGCGGACCGGCAGGCGGACATGGTCGAGCGCATCTTCCGCGCGCACTTCGTGGAGGGCCGCGACATCGGCGACCTCGAGTCGCTCGTGGCGATCGCCGAGGAGGCGGGCGTCGATCGCGAGGCCACCGCCCGCGGGCTCGCCGAGGGCCAGGGTGAGGCGGAGGTGCGGCGCGGGCTGGAGATGGCGCGGGAGATCGGCGTGCGGGGCGTGCCCTTCTTCATCGTCGATCTGCAGCTCGCGGTGCACGGCGCGCAGCCGCCGGAGGTGCTGGTCGAGGTGCTGCAGCGCGCAACCTCTTGACGAAGCGGGTCGGCTAATGCCATTAGCTTAATGGCTATGGCAATTCGTGGACCCGAGACGAAGTGGCTGGAGCGGCCGGGTGGTGAGGAGGCGGAGGCGATGCGGACCGCGCTCTCCCGCGCGCAGGCGGAGGTCGTGATGATCGCCGATTGTGGGCATTATCCGCACGCGCAGCGGCCCGAGCCGACGGCGGCGGCGATGCTCGCCTTCATGCAGAGGATCGGCCATGTCGCAGGTGGCGAGAACGGCACCCGGGCTGAGCCGTGAGCGGGTGGTGGAGGCGGCGGCGCGCCTGGCCGACGAGGAGGGCTTCGACGCCCTGAGCCTGGCGAAGGTCGCGCGCGTGTTCGGGGTGGCGGTCCCCAGTCTCTACAAGCACGTGGAGAGCCTGGACGCGCTCCGGGCGGAGGTGGCGCTCCTGGCGGTGCGGGAGCTCACCGACCGCATGCGGCGAGCGGCGGTGGGACGGTCGCGGCGCGAGGCGCTGCACGCGCTCGCGCGGGCCTACCGCGGCTACGTGCGGGAGCATCCGGGCCGCTACGCCGCCACGGTGCGCGCCGTGCGGCCCGGGGACCCCATGGCCGAGCCGCGGCTTCGGGCGCTGGACGAGGCGTTGGAGGTGGTCTACGCCGTGCTGCGCGGCTATGGCATCGAGGGCGAAGGCCTCGTCGATGCGGCGCGCGCGCTCCGCAGCGCGATGCACGGATTCGCGTTGCTCGAGGCAGCGGGCGGTTTCGGGATGCCGCGGGAGGTGGACCGCAGCTTCGAGGCGATGGTGCAGGCCTTCGACGCCATGCTCGAGCGCTGGAGCGGGGCGCCGTAGCGGCCGGTCTCAGTCCTCGAGCCAGAGGAGTTCGGCCGGGCCGCCGAGTGCGCCGACGACGATGGCGTTCTGGCCGAAAGCGCGACCGAGCAGGATGGCCTCCTCGTGCGGAAGGAAGGCGAGCACGCTCGCCTCGGGCGCCGAGCCGTCGTCGGGGCGGCTCGCACCCCGCAGAAACGCCACCCCGCGCGCCTCGAGCTCCATCTCCAGGCGCGCCTGCGCCGCCTCGTTCGCCGCGGGGGAGAGCGGGATGGAGCGGGGGTTGTACGCTGTGATGTAGGCCCACTCGCGCGCTCCGCGTGCGCGCAGGCGCTCGTCCAGGGCGGGGGTCTTGGCGCCGACGCGGATCTCCAAGGTCGTTTCGCCGTCCTGCGCGACGTAGGTGGTGGCCCGATACGCCGCCTCCCACCTCCTGCGGGCGGAGGGGCGGTGGGCGCGCAAGAAGACGCGGACGGCGCGCCGCACGCGCTCCCGCAGCGCCTCCTCGTTTCCGACGTCCACGCCCAAGAGGCGCCGCTGGGGGAGATCCCCCACGCACAGGCCCCGAAAGTCCTGCGCCGCCTCGGCGGCGTCGTCCACCTCGATCAGGCCGCGCTCGGCGGCCCGTTCCAAAAAGCGCGCCAGCCGCTCCTGCCCGACTTGGAGGGTGCAGGCGTGGTAGGCGCGGCCGAGTTCCGGGAAGCGCTCGGCCTGCGCCGCCACCACGCGAAACCTCCGGACGGTGGCGGCATCGGTGACGAGTCGTACGAGATGTTCCCCGATCGTCTGCAGATCGCTGGCCAGGTCTCCCGAGGGCGTTTCGAGCACGGAGAGGAATTTTTCACGCAGACCTCGGGTTTCCGCGCCGAGCGTGGCGAGAAAGAGCGCTTCCTTGCTGCGGAAGTGGTTGTAGACGGTCGCCTTGGAGACGCCGGCACGGGCGGCGATGGCGTCGACGCTGGCGCGTTCGTAGCCCAGCGATTCGAAGACGGCGCGGGCACCCCGAAGGATCTGCTCCCGCTTCGCGGGCGAAAGCTCGGTCCGGCCCTCGTGCTCGGTCAACGCGCGCCTCCCCGCTCCCCACCATGGAGCGGCCACTGTACTGAACGGTTCAGTCTTGACCTCCTACCCTTCCTTCTCTACCTACGCAAGCGAACCGGCACCCAAGGTGATCTCGTGAACGCATCGCCCCTTCGTTCCCCGGTCCGTCGGAACGTTCCTTCGTCGCTTCGCATCCTGCGATCCGCCCTCTTGGCCGCGGGTCTTTGGGCCGGATGCGGGTCGAATCCCTCTCAGGGCCCCGCGTCCCAACCGAAGGAGGTGGGTGTGATCACCGTCGCGTCCTCCTCGGTCACGCTGCACCGCGAGCTGCCCGGACGCACCACGCCCTTCCGCGTGGCGGAGGTCCGCGCCCGCGTCAACGGCATCGTGCACAAGCGCCTCTTCGACGAAGGGAGCGACGTGAAGGCGGGGCAGGTCCTCTTCCTCATCGACCCCGAGCCCTACGAGGCGGCGCTCCAGAGTGCACGGGCGAGCCTCGCGCGCGCCCAGGCGAGCGCGGAATCCGCCCGCCTGCTCGAGGAGCGCTATGCCGAACTTCTGAAGGACCACGCCGTCAGCCAGCAGGAGTACGACAACGCCGCGGCGGCGGCGAAGGCGGCCCAGGCCGAGGTGGCGGCCGCACGCGCGGCGGTGCGCACGGCGGAGATCAACCTCGGCTACACCCGCGTGACCGCCCCCATCGCCGGGCGCATCGGTCGCGCGGAGGTGACGGAGGGCGCCTACGTGCAGGCGGCGCAGGCCACGCTGATGGCGGTGGTACAACAGCTCGACCCGATCTACGTGGACCTCACGCAGTCGACCGCCGAGTTGATGCGGCTGCGCAAGCAGCTCGAGGAGGGGGCGCTCGTTCGCTCCGGCGACGGGGCGAAGGTGCGGATCCTCCTCGAGGACGGCACCGTCTATCCCCACGAGGGCGAGCTGCAGTTCTCCGACGTGACGGTGAACCCGAGCACCGGTTCGGTGACGATCCGCGCGCTCGTCCCCAACCCCGACGGTCGTCTCCTCCCCGGCATGTTCGTCCGCGCGCAGCTCGAGGAGGGCACGCGCGAGGGCGCGATCCTCGTCCCGCAAATCGCGCTGCGCCGGGACGCGCAGGGCAAGGCGAGCGTCTTCGTGGTCGGCGCCGACGGGAAGGTGCAGACGCGCGCCGTGGTCGCCCCGCGGGCCGTGGGAGATCGCTGGCTCGTCACCGAGGGGCTCGAGCCCGGCGACCAGGTGATCGTGGAGGGGCTGCAGAAGATCCGGCCGGGAGCGCAGGTGAAGCCGGTGCCGGCCGTGCGTGCGGAATCGGCCCACGCTTCGCGCTGATCGAGAGGAGCCGCCGTGGCCAGATTCTTCATCGACCGACCCGTCTTCGCGTGGGTCATCGCCATCGTGGTCATGCTGGCCGGCGCCCTGGCGCTCACCCGGCTGCCCATCTCCATGTACCCGACGATCGCGCCGCCCGTGGTGCAGATCAATGCCACCTATCCCGGCGCCTCCGCCAAGGTGGTGGAGGATTCGGTCACCCAGATCATCGAGCAGAACATGACGGGGCTCGACGGGCTGATGTACATGTCGGCCACGAGCGACGCGAGCGGCCGTGCGATGGTCCAGCTCACCTTCGACAACGCGGTGGACCCGGACATCGCCCAGGTCCAGGTGCAGAACAAGCTGCAGCTCGCGATGCCGCTTCTGCCGCAGGAAGTGCAGCGCCAGGGCGTGCGGGTGGCGAAATCGGCCACCGGCTTCCTGATGGTGCTCGGGTTCGTCGCGTCGGACTCGTCCTCGCTCACCCGCACCGACATCAGCGACTACGTCAACAGCAACCTGGTCGATCCGCTCAGCCGGGTACCCGGCGTCGGCAACCTGCAGGTGTTCGGCTCGA
>DATGOH010000065.1:0-9114 GCA_035306165.1 Ferdinandcohnia sp. | reverse complement strand
CGCCGAAGGCGGCGAGCGCGTCGTCGCGGCGGTGACGGGAAACCTTTCGACGAGGCGCTGCGCCGCGCCCATCCGGTCGAAGGGATCGTGGTTAGGATGGTCGAGGATCGCGAGGGGCTTGGCGCGCGGGCTGGGGGCGGGGCCTTCCGCGGCGCCAGGAGCGTGCTACGTTCGGCGCATGCGCAAGGGTCGAGCGGTACGGATTCGGGAGTTCGGCGGGCCGGAGGTGCTGGAGTTCGTGGACGTCGAGCCTCGGCCGCCCGGCCACGGCGAAATTCTCGTGCGGGTGGAGGCGGCGGGCCTCAACCGCGCCGACCTTCTGCAGCGGCGCGGCCTCTATCCCGCGCCGCCCGATGCGCCGGCGGACGTTCCGGGCCTGGAGTACGCGGGCGTGGTGGAGGCCGCGGGGCCGGGCGCCGGCTGGGAGGCCGGCGACCGCGTGATGGGCATCGTGGGCGGCGGCGCGATGGCCACCCACGTCACCGTCTCCGGGCGCGAGGCGATGCCGATTCCGGAGGGGATGCCCGCCGCCGACGCCGCCGCCATCCCCGAGGTCTTCCTCACCGCCTACGACGCGCTCTTCGTGCAAGGCGAGCTCCGCCTCGGCGAGACCGTGCTCGTCCACGCCGTCGGTAGCGGCGTGGGCACGGCGGCGCTCCAGCTCGTACGCGCGGCGGGCGCCACCTGCATCGGCACCTCCCGCACCGAGCAGAAACTCGAGCGCTGCCGCGCGCTGGGGCTCGACGTGGGCCTGCGCACCGACGGCCGCTTCGCCGACGAGGTGAAGCGGCACACCGGTGGTCGCGGTGTCGACCTCGTCCTCGATCTCGTCGGCGCCTCGTATCTGGAGGAGAACCTCGCCGCCGTCGCGACGCGCGGGCGCCTCGTCTGCGTCGGCCTACTCGGCGGCGCCAAGGCCAGCCTCCCCCTCGGCACGCTGCTGCAGAAGCGCGTGCGCCTCGTCGGCACCGTGCTCCGCTCCCGCCCACCCGAGGAGAAGGCCTCCCTCACCCAGCGCTTCGCGCGCGAGGTCCTGCCGCTCTTCGTGCAAGGCCGCCTCCGGCCCGTGGTCGACACCGTCCTCCCCTTCGAGCGCGTGACGGAAGCCCACCGCCTCCTCGAGTCCAACCGCACCTTCGGAAAGATCGTCCTTACGTGGTGAGAATCACGTCGAGGCGGGGGACGGGGTGCGGGCGCGGCGCATCCGATCGCGCCAGGCGCGGTCGAGCGCGTAGCGGCCAGGACCGGCGCAGAGCAGCAGGACGGCGATGGCGGAAAAGAGCAGCGCCAGCTCGCCGGAGCCGGAGCCGCCCTGGATGGCGCCGTCGGTCTGCACGAACCAACGCGGCAAGCCCGCGAAGCTTCCGCTCGGTCCTTCGGCCACGCCCTTCACCGTGAGGCGGAGCAAGGGATCGCCGGCGGGAAGGTGCGCGATGGCGATGCCGGTGAGCATGGTGGCGAGGATGCCCAGGCTGGCGAGCGAGGTGAACGCGCCGAGGGTCCACGCCAGACCGCCACCGAATTCCGCCATCGCCGCCAAGGCCTGCAGCGCGGCGGGCGGCCCCTCTGGCCCCATCCACGTCGTGGGCTGCAGCATCTTCGGCGCGCCGTGGAGCAGCATGGCCGGCCCGGCGACGAGCCGCAGGACGAGCAGCCCGACGGAAGGGGCGATCGCCTCGTCGATCCTCGCGTCTCCATTCCCACCCCCCAGAAGACGGTGCCACATGGTCGCCTCCGTATTTTTATCGATCACTACATAATTTATGGGAGGCTTCCCTGCAGCCGTCAACGACTTTAGTATCGATCGCTATGAAAAGCGGACCCTCCCGGCGGGGACGCCCGCGGACCTTCGATGCGGACGAGGCGCTCGACGCGGCGATGAAGCTCTTTTGGGAGAAGGGCTACACGGCGACCTCGCTCAAGGACCTGACCTCGGCGCTAAGGATCGCGCCACCGAGCCTCTACGCCGCCTTCGGGAGCAAGGAGGAACTCTTCGTCCGCGCGGTCCGCGTCTACGCCGAGACGCACGGTGCCTACATCCGCCGCGCCCTCGACGAGGAGCCCACCGCGCTCGACGCCATCGCCCGCATCCTGCGCGAGGCGGCGGTGAAGTTCACCGCGCGCGAGCATCCGCGGGGGTGCCTGATCATCGCCGGCGCGCTGGACGTGGACGAAAACTCGGACAAGGTGCGCAAGCTCCTCGAGGGCATGCGCCGCGAGAAGGCGCGGTGGATGCAGCGGCGGATCGAGGCCGACGTGCGCGTGGGCGTTCTCCCCGCGGGTGCCGACGCGAGGGCGCTCGCGAGCTTCGCCGACGCGGTGCTCGAGGGGCTGTGTCTCCAAGCGCGCCGGGGCGCGAGCCGTGCGGAACTCCAGGCGGCGGCCGAGGTGGCGATCGGCGGCCTGCGCGCCGTCGCATCGAAGCGCAGATGAGGGGCGACGCAGCCACCGGCCCGCATCGAAGACGTCACGGCCTCAGTGCCGCGTGGGCGGCGCGATCTCGGCGGGGTGCCAGGAGACCGGCATGGCGTGCTTCCACGGCTCGCCGGGAAAGACCGCGATGTCGGCCACCGTCGGCTCCTCGAGGTAGAGGAGGTCCATCGTCCGCATCTCGATGTAGGTGTCGAAATTCCCCGCGGGCATGAGGATGCGGTCGGAGAGTTCGACCTCCGCGTCGACGATGAGCGGCAGGCTCCACAAGCCGCCGAGCGGGGGCACGGCGCCGAAATCACATCCCGGAAAGAGGTCGAGGTGCCGGCCCTCCTCGCAGATCACCACCTCCTCCGCCTGCAAAAGATCCGCGAGGGCGTCGAGATCCACCTCCGCGTCCTCGGGGATGGCGCAGAGCACCTCGTCTCCGTCCGCCTCGATCAGCACCGACCGGACGCGGACCACGGGGATCGCGTCCTCGCTCGGCGGCGGCTCGACCTGGGCCGCCTCCGCCGAAAGGAGGCGATGGGGGATGCCGTTCACCCGGAGATAGCGCTCGATGAATGGACTCAGCATGGCTCTCGCTCGCTCGGATGGGGCTGCCTAGAAGGTAGGCATCCGCAGCGACGGAAGAACCCCGTGGGGTCCTAAGCGATCGCGGCGGCGATGGGTTCGGCGGCCCAGTGCGCGAGGGCGTAGATCGTCTCGCTGGGATTGACGCCGAGCGAGGTGGGAAAGACCGAGCCGTCGACCACGAAGAGGTTGTCCACGCGGCGATGGCGAAGCGTGGAGTCGACCACGCAGACGTCCTCGTCCTCGCCCATGGGGCATCCACCCATCTGATGCGCGCTGAAGATGGAGTGGCGGAGGGCGCCGTAGGGCGCGCGTTCGAGCCGCGGCAGATCGGCCTCTGTGCGCACCACCACCGGCTCGAGGTGCAGCGAGCGCACCTCGCGCGCGCCGGCCGCGAGCTGGATGCGCGCCATCTCGATCGACGCGGCGCAAAACGCCTCCTCGAGCGGTGGACCGATGGGATAGAAAAAGCGCATCCTTCCATCGCGATCGATGCGCACCGTCCCGCCCGCCTCCTCGGGGAGGAAGCCATCGATCGCCAGGGCGATGAGCGCTTGCATGTGGCCGAGCCGGGACATCAGCTCCAGTTGCTGTTGGCCGAAGGCGGGGAAGGCGGTCGCGGCGAGCATGGGATGGACGGGCGGCGTCTCGAGGAAGAATCCGATCCGGCCCGGCCCGCGGTCGGCGAAGTGGTGCGAGCCGATGGATTGCGGCGCGCCGTAGAAGGCCTGCACCGGTTCGTCGAAGAAGGAGGCCATCGCCACGGTGGGATGCAGGAAGGTGCGCTTTCCCACCTTGCCGTCGTCCAGGCCCGAGCGCAGAAGGAGCGTCGGCGTGTTGAGCGCGCCGAAGCTCGCGACCACCGCCTTCGGCCGGACGCGGAGCCGGCGACCGGTCGGCCGAGCGGTCTCGGGATCGAGGGCCACGCCGAGGATGTCGACCGCCCTCCCCTGCCGGACCTCGACGCGGTGCGCGCGCACGTTGGCGTACAGCCGCGCGCCGTGGGCGAAGGCGTCGGGCAGGTAGGTCACGTGCATGGCCTGCTTGGCGTCGACGGGACAGCCCATGCCGCAGTAGCCGAGGTTGGCGCAGCCGCGGACGTTGCGGCGCAGCGGGCCGACCTCGTAGCCGAGCTTGCGGCAGCCCTCGAAAAGGACGCGGTTGTTCGCGTTGGCCGCGGCGGCGGGCCACTCCGCGATGCCGAGCCGCGCCTCCACCGCTTGGAAATGCGGCGCGAGCGTCTCGGGCGAGAGGCCGCGCACGCCGAAGTCGCGCGCCCAGCGGTGCAGCACCGCGTCCGGCACGCGAAAGCACGTGGTCCAGTTGACGACGGTCGAGCCGCCGACCGCGCGCCCCTGGAGGATGGTGATGGAGAGATCCTGCGTCGCGCGCAGACCGCGGTCCTGGTAGAGCGTGCGGTAGGCCTCGCCCTCGTCCATGCGGAAGGAGCGGCGGTCGCGATACGGCCCCTCCTCGAGGATGACCACCTCCAAGCCCATCGCGGCGAGGCGCGCGGCCACGACCGCGCCCCCTGCCCCCGAGCCGATCACGCAGACGTCGCAAACGAGGTCGAGGTCGTCGTCGAGCCGCTCGTGCACCCCCGTCGGACGCGCACTCACGGCGCACCTCCGAGCGGGGGCGGCCCGGGATAACCCACCGCGGGAAAGACCTCGGGGCAGGTGAAGTAGACGGCCATGCACAGCCCGTGCAGGGCGCGATAGACCATGCGCCGAAACGACCAGGCGCTCGTCCTCCAGGCGTCGAGGACGCGGTCCTGCGCCTCGGGCGGAAGGCGGGTGAAGGGACGCGCACGGCCGTCGAAGAGAAAGCCCGCGAGGCCGTTTTCCAGAAGGAGGAGCGCCTGGCGGAACTCGCGCGCGACGGCGGGATCCCCCTCGGCCAGGAAGGCGTCCACGCGCTCGGCGATCCCGAGCTCGGCCGCCGAGGGATAGCCCGGCCGCGGCGGGAGCATGCGATCCACCACCGCGGCCAGGACCGAAAAGCTCCGCTCGTCCAAGGCCCGAAGCGGAGCCCGCGGTGCGCGCCGCCGCGAGGGCTGCAGCGAGAGGCCCGCGCCTCCCGCGAGCAGGAGGAGGCCACCCCCCAATCCGTAGCGCAGGAGCGTCCGCCGGGTGATCGCCATGACGGAGCCGACGATACCAGCCCGGCCCCGCCCCGGCCACGGTCGCTCCGGCCGCGCGCCTCAGAAGAGGAAGGTCAGGTGCGCACCGAAGCTGACGAAATCGAAGACCGGATCGAGTTCGAGCCAGTTGTACGCCGCCTGCACGCCGATCTTCAGGTAGGGGATCGCCGTGAAGTCGAGCGCGGTGCCCACGTCGATCGCCACCGCATCGTCGTCGGTGTCGTCGAGGTTGCGGCGGCCCCAGCCGACGTGTCCGAAGACGCTGGGCTCGAAGATCTCGCCACCCGAGATCCGCAGACCGCCGAGGATGCGGATCACCGTGTCGTCCTCGCCGAAGCGATCCCACTCGAACATCGCCTCCGGCGTCACACGAACGGTGCCGGTGTCGAATCCGAAGCCGAGCCGGCCGGCGATGCCGATGCCGAGATCGCGATCGTCGTCCTCACTGGTCTTGAAGACGCCGTTCACGTCGCCGCTGATGATCAGGTCGAAGTCCACCGCGTGCGCCGCGCCCGGAGTCCCCGCCACGAGCAGGGCGCCCAGTAGCGACGCCAACGCCCATCCCACTGCCCGAAACCTCTTCATCTCGCTCCCTCTCGAGCTTCGGCCGCGGCATGCGGCCTCTCCCACGCCCGTCGACCGAGTGGGCGCTTTCGAAAAGTTGCGCGCGATGCGCAGGCTCGCCAGCGCACCAGGCGGGGGCCGGGCGCCCCGTCGGAGGCGCAGGTCCACGAGGTGGAGACGGCGATGGGCGAGCGTGCACGGGGCAGGTGTCGGAGGCGTGTGTTAAGCTCCCCGCGAATGAGGCAGCTTGCGGTTCTCCTGGTTTTCTTGGCCCTCGCGTGTGGGGCGGGTTTTTGGTGGTTGGAGCGAGCGACGACGACGCCGTTGCGCCCGGGCGACGACGCGAAGGTGGTCTGGGAGGTACCGCGCGGCGCGACGGGCCGCTCCCTGGGACGGAAGCTCGAACGGGACGGCCTCATCCGGGCGGAGTGGATGTGGCGCTACCACCTGTGGCGGCGCGGGGGCCTGGCCGCCAAGGCGGGGCGCTTCGAGATCGGCCCGGGCATGTCGATCCCGGAGATCGCCTCCGCCCTCGAAGGGACGCCCCTGCCGGAAGACGTGCCCTTCGTCGTGGTCGAGGGGTGGCGGCTTCGGGACACGGACGCGGCGCTCGCGGAGCGCGGGCTCATCGAGCCCGGCGCCTACATCGAGGCGGCTTCCCGCGTGGAGGCGGTGCGCGCGCCCTTCCGCATCGAGGGCAACACCCTCGAGGGCTACCTCTACCCGGAGACCTACGGCATCGTTCCCGATCGCTTCGACGTGCACGACCTCGTGCAGCGGCAGCTCGACACCTTCGTGGAGCGCTTCTGGAAGCCGCATCGGGAGGAGATCGAAAAGAGCCGGCGCAGCCTGCACGAGATCGTGATCATGGCCTCGCTGCTCGAGCGCGAAGAGCCCGATCCGAAGCAGCGCCCCCTCGTGGCGGGGATCCTCTGGAAGCGGCTGGACGCGGGGATCGCGCTCGGGGTGGACGCCACCAGCCGCTACGAGCTTCCGCAGTGGAACGATCGGCGCGCGTTCCTCAAACGGCTGCGCGATCCGAACGACGCTTGGAACACCCGCCTGCACCGCGGGCTGCCGCCCGGTCCCATCGGGGCGCCGACCCTCGAGTCGCTGATCGCCTCGCTGCGGCCGGAGGAAAGCCCCTACTGGTACTACCTGCACGACAAGGACCGCGTCCTGCGGCCCTCGCGCACCGGCGCCGAGCACGAGGCGCTCCGCCGCAAGTACAACGTCTACTGACGCCTCGTCGAACGAGACCGCGGCGGCGGGTTCCGTCTTCCCGTGTTCGTGGAGCTGAGATCGCGCGCGAGGCGCAGGCCGGCGGGATAGGCGCGGATGGTCGGCTCGAGCCAGTTGCGAAAGGCGGTGCGCGCCATGAGCGGATGGGTGAGGTGGCTGCCGCCACGCAGCACGCGGTGCCGGCCGTCGAACCAGGGCGCGCTGTAGCCGCGATAGGGCCCCGGTCGAAAGCCGGGGTACGGCGCGAAGGCGCTCGAGGTCCATTCCCACACGTTGCCTTCGAAGGCACCGTCCGCGGGCGTCGTGTCGCCACAGCGCAGGCCGAGGTTGGCGCGCTCGGGCCAACCGCCGCAGGGCCAGCGGCGCTTCGGCACGCCGCCGGCGGCGCGCTCCCACTCCGCCTCGCTCGGCAAACGCGCGCCCGCGAAGCGCGCGAAGGCCTCCGCCTCGTACCATGAGACGTGCGCCACCGGATGATCCGGCTCCACCGGAACGAGGCCGCGGAGCGAGAAGCGCATCCACGCGCCGTCGGACCCCTGCTCCCAGTGCAGCGGGGCGGAGAGCTCCTCTCGCTGGACGAAGGCCCATCCCGCCTCGCTCCAGAGCGAGCGCCTGCGGTATCCGCCCGCCTCCATGAACGCGAGCCACTCGGCGTTGGTCACCGGACGCCGCGCGATCCGGAAGGCTGGCAGCGCGCGCGGGTGCGCAGGGCGCTCGTTGTCCCAGCCCTCGGGGTCGTCGGCGCCCATCACGAACTCGCCCGCGGGAACCTCGATCCAGCCGGGCGAGCAGGCCGCCGTCCGCGGCGCTTCGAAGGGCCCGGGCAAAGGCAGCCGCGCGAGAAGGCGCACGAGCGCCATGGTCTCGGCGTGCTGCCGCTCGTGGTTGGCCAGAAAGCGAAACACCCACCCGTCGCGAAGGAGCGGCGAAGGGCCTTCCCGCTCGGCGAGTTCGAGGCTCGTCACCCGCACGCGCGCCGCGTAGGCGCGGATCGCATCGAGCGGCGGAAGGCGCGCCGATCGCGTCGCCTTGGGGCTGCGGAAGGAATCGAAGAGGTCGTCGTATTCCGGGACGAGGGGCGCTCGCCCCCATGCCTCCCTTTGCAGCCAGCGCTCCTCCTGCCAGGCGACGTGGCCGAGGTGCCACCCGAGCGGGGAGAACGCCGGATCGGCCACGCGCCGCGCCTGCTCGTCCGTCAGATCCTCGACCAGGCGCAGGCTCAGCGCGCGCGCATCCTGCATGGCCATCACCCCGCCCGGCATGTCCGCTCCTCCCCTTCGGTGCTAAGTTGTTCCCGGGCGTGCCTGGCGCGTCCAGGCGGGACCGCCGTTTCGTGCGGCCCCGCAGAACCGATGGGGCAAGCGGGGTGCCCCGAAGGAGGCGCCATGCTGCTGCGCAACGAGACCTCGTCACCGGTGATCGAGGTTTTGTCCGTCCCCACCTCGACCCTGGCGCAGGACGTGCAGTGGGGGCTGTGCAGAAGGCCCAAGACGCTGCCTTGCAAGTACTTCTACGACGAGGAGGGCTCGCGCCTCTTCGACCGCATCTGCGACACCGAGGAGTACTACCCGACCCGGGCGGAGCAGGGCCTGCTCGAGAGCATCGCGGACGAGCTGCTCGAACGCTTCCGGCCCACCCACCTGGTCGAGCTCGGCAGCGGCGCCGCGCGCAAGACGCGGTTGCTCTTTCGCGCCCAGGAGCGCCGCGGCAAGCCGCTCACGTACCTCCCCTTCGACGTGAGCGAAGCCATGCTCCGCGAGAGCGCCCGCGCCCTGCGCAAAGAGTTCCGCTGGCTCGCCATCCATGGGCTCGTGGGTGACTACGACCGCGACCTCGACCGCATTCCTCGCCAGGGTCGACGGCTCTTCGCCTTCCTCGGCGGGACGATCGGCAACCTCACCGAGGAGGAGGGCGCGCGCTTTCTCGGCAAGCTCGCCCTCACCATGGGGCCGGAGGATCGCCTCCTGCTCGGCACGGACCTCCTCAAGGATCCCGCCGTGCTGCATCGCGCCTACAACGACCGCCAGGGCCTCACCGCGGCCTTCAACAAGAACGTGCTACGCGTGATCAATCGCGAGCTCGACGCCGACTTCGACCTCGACCGCTTCGATCACCTCGCCTTCTTCGACGCCGACCGCGCGCAGATCGAGATGCACCTGCGC
>DATGOH010000064.1:0-2045 GCA_035306165.1 Ferdinandcohnia sp. | reverse complement strand
GCCGTATCACACGCCGGTCCTGGGCGTCAACCTCGGCCACCTCGGCTTCCTCACGGCGATCCAGCCCGACGCCTTTCCCGACGCGCTGGAGCGGGTGCTGGTGGGCGAGTTCTGGCTCGACCGCCGCATCACCCTCGAGGCGCGTGTCCTCCGCGGCGGCGAGCCGGGCGCCGCCTACATCGCGTTGAACGATGCCGTCCTCCACAAGGGCGGTTTCGCGCGCGTGGTGCGGATCGCCATGCACCTGGGCGAGGAGGACGAGGAAGTGGCGACCTTCAGCGGCGATGGTATCATCCTGAGCACACCGACCGGCTCGACCGCCTACTCCCTCTCCGCAGGCGGCCCCATCGTCGCCCCCGCCGTCGATTGCATCCTTGCGACGCCGATCTGTCCACACACGTTGGCGGTACGCCCGATGGTCGTCTCCGCCTCGAGCGTGATCCGCGTCCGTGTCCTCTCCCCGAGTGAGGAGATGATCCTGACGCTCGATGGACAGGAGGGCGCCCTTCTCCAGCCTGGTGACGAGGTCGTCGTCCGACGGGGGCAGGCAAGTGTCCCGCTCGTCCGTTTTCCCGGCCAGAGCTTCGTTTCCACGCTGCGCCGGAAGCTGCACTGGGGGATCGGACGCGGCGAAGGCGCGACGGGATGATCCGCCACCATCGACTGCAGAATCCCGACCGATGCCCGCATTGAACTGCCCGAACGTGTGCGGGTATACTGGCGTATGCTCATCGAACTGCGCATCCAGAACTTCGCGGTCATCGACCGGCTGACGGTCCGTCTGTCGCCAGGGCTCAACGTCCTCACCGGGGAGACCGGCGCGGGGAAGTCGATCATCGTGGGGGCGCTCTCGCTTCTCCTGGGTGAGCGTGCCTCCGCCGATGTCGTCCGTGCCGGCGAGGCACGGGCCGTGGTGGAGGGGGTCTTCGACATCGCGGAGAATGCCGAGGTCCTCGCGATCCTGGAAGAGCAGGGGATCGAGGCCGAGGACGGGCTCCTGATCCTCCGACGCGAGGTCGCCGCCGAGGGGCGCAATCGCGCCTGGGTCAACGGTTCGGCGACCACGGCGGGGATGCTCGGAGAACTCGGCCGCCGCCTCGTCGACATGCACGGCCAGCACGAGCACCAGACGCTGGTCCGTCAGGACGAGCAGCGCGCGATCCTTGACGCCTACGCCGGGAGCGAAGCGCTGGTTGCCGAGGTCGCCGAGGCGCACGCCCGGCTGAGCGAGGTGCGGCGCGAACTCGCCGACCTCGACCGGCGCCGCAGGGAAGCGGAGGAGCGTGCGGACTTCCTGCGTTTCCAGGTCGAGGAGATCGAGAAGGCGAAGCTCCGGGAGGACGAGGAAGAGAAACTCGAGGAGGAAGGCAACCGCCTCGAACACGCGGAGGACCTGGCCCGGCTCTCCGGGCGTCTGCACATGGCGCTCTATTCCGCGGAGGATTCGGTGCTTGCTCGGCTCGGAGAACTGCGCCGAGTCCTGGATCAGCTGATCCGCATCGATCCGAGTCAGGCGGATGCCGCGGAGATCCTCGAGGCGGCTTATTACAACGTCGAGGAACTCGGTCGCCGGATGGGCGCCTACGCCGCCGCGGTCGAGCACGACCCGGTGCGGCTCGACGAGATCCGCCGCAGGCAGGACCTGATCTTCCGTCTCAAGACAAAGTACGGCGAGACCCTGGCCGAGGTGATCGAGACGGGCCGACGCGCCCGGCAGGAGCTCGATCTCCTCGATGGCGTGGGCTTCGAGCGGCGTGCCCTCGAGAAGAGGGAGGCAGAGGCCAAGGCGACCCTCGAATCGCTCGCCGCGCGCCTGTCGGAAGAGAGACGCGCTGCCGCGGAGCGGCTGGCTGGTGAGGTGATGGCCATTCTGCCGGAACTCGGCCTGGCCGGCGGACGCTTCGTGGTCGCCCTCGAGCCGCTCCCGGAGATCTCGTCGAATGGCGCGGAGAGCGTGGAGTTCCGAATCGCGCTCAATGCCGGGTTCGAGCCTCGCCCCCTCTCCCGCGTCGCCTCGGGCGGCGAGCTTTCGCGCATCATGCTCG
>DATGOH010000063.1:0-8005 GCA_035306165.1 Ferdinandcohnia sp. | reverse complement strand
CGACCTCTTCCCCCGCGGCTCCTCCCTGCGCAACGCGGTGAAATGGATCAGCGAGCAGCGCACCCTGCGTCCCGACGAGAGCCTGGTGAAGCTGATCGACGAAGCCTCCATCCGCTTCGACCTCAGCCCCCAGGAAGCCAGCTTCCTGCACCAGACCTTGCGCGGACAGGCCTGATCGACCCTGCTCCCTTTGCCATCGGGGCCGGTTGCGGGTACAGGATCCCCGAGCAGCACGCCCGGGTGACGGAACGGTAGACGTGGCGGACTTAAAATCCGCGGCCCGCGAGGGCGTGAGGGTTCGAGTCCCTCCCCGGGCACCAACGTAACTCCGCGATCCCGCGGGAAGTTCTTCCTCGGCCGCTTCCGCCGGCGACGATCGGCCCCTTCCCGGTCCACCGCCCTTCCACCACCCCACCGCCGCTCCGGCGACACCACGTACGGGTTTTCTCGCGCGTTGAAGCACCGGAATGCGCGTGGTAGGAACCCCGTTCCACATTCCTCAGGGAATCCGACATGCTGGACGTCGTATCCAAGGGCTTTCGGGCCGCCAAGAACCGCCTGCGGGGACAGGCCGAGATCACCGAAGCGGTGGTCGACGAGGCCCTGCGTGACATCCGCGTCGCCCTCCTCGAAGCGGACGTCGAGTTCGGTGTGGTCAAGCGCTTCATCGCCGACGTGCGCGAGAAGGCCGTCGGCGAGGTGGTGCAGACCCGCGCGGCCACGTCCAAGGGCCGGATGACGGTCACGCCGGCGGACCACTTCATCAAGATCTGCCACGACGAGCTCGAGGCCCTCATGGGGCCGGTCGACACCTCGCTGCGCTTCAAGCCCAAGGGCGTGACCGGGGTGATGATGGTCGGCCTCCAGGGCTCCGGCAAGACGACCACCGCCGCGAAGATCGCCAACAAGCTGCTCGGCGAGGGAAAGAAGCCCATGCTCGTGGCGGCCGACGTCTATCGCCCCGCCGCCGTCGACCAGCTGAAGATGCTCGGCGAGCGCCTCGGCGTGCCGGTCTACCACGACCCGGGCAAGGCACCGCCGGAGATGTGCGAGGACGCCTTCCGCGAAGCGCGTCGCACCGGCCGCGAGGTGGTCATCCTCGACACCGCCGGCCGCCTCGCCATCGACGAGGAGATGATGGCGGAGCTCGAGGCCATCAAGGCCCGCACGGAGCCCGACAACATCCTCCTCGTGGCCGACGCCATGATCGGCCAGGACGCCGTCAAGACCGCGGCCGAGTTCGATCGCCGCCTCGACATCGACGGCTTCATCCTCACCAAGCTCGACGGCGACGCCCGCGGCGGCGCGGCCCTCTCCATCAAGGAGGTCACCGGCAAGCCGATCAAGTTCCTCGGCATGGGCGAGAGCCTCGACAAGCTCGAGGAGTTCCGCCCCGACGGCCTGGCGAGCCGCATTCTCGGCTTCGGCGACATCGTCGGCCTGATGAAAGACTTCGAGCGGGTCGTCGACGAGGAGAAGGCCGAGGCGGACGCCGCGAAGATCCTCTCCGGGAAGTTCACCCTCGACGACTTCGTCGAGCAGATTCGCACCGTCCGCAAGATGGGCGGCCTGGCGGAGCTGCTCGAGAAGTTCCCCCTCTTCGGCGAGCTCCCGGAGGGCATCCACGTCGACGAGAAGGAGCTCGTGCGCATCGAGGCGATGGTCTCCTCGATGACCCCCGAGGAGCGGCGCAACGTCGCCGTGTTCAACGACTCGCGCATCCGCCGCGTCGCGCGGGGCTCGGGCCACACCGAGAAGCAGGTCCGCGACCTCATCGCCCGCTACAAGGCGATGCGCGACCTGATGGCCAAGATCGGCAGCGACGCCGGCGGCTTCCTCAGCCGCCTCCCCGGTTTCCGCCAGATCGCGCAACTGCAGCAGCTCAAGGGGATGGACCTCTCCTCCATCTTCGGCGGTGGCGGCATGGACCCGGGCTTCGTCGCCCCGCCTCCGCCGCGCCGCATCCCCGGCCTGCCGCCCGGCTACACCCCGCCGATGAGCCCCGCCATGCGCGCCCAGGCCCGCGCCATGGGCTGGGGCAACGAGGTCGGCGGCTCCAGCCCCTCCGACGAGGAGCGGCGCCGGCTCAAAGAGAAGAGGAAGCGCGAGCGGCAGGCGCGGAAGGCCTCCCGCAAGAAGAAGCGGTGACGCCGGCCCTCACTCGTCGAGGTCCGAGGTATCGCCGTACTCGACGGCGCACCGCAGGCAGAACCGATTGGGAGGATCCCTGCGCGGCACGAAGACGATCTCGCCCTCGCGTCCGCAAACCTCGCAACGCCCGTGGGACTTCGTCTCCCCCGCCTCGGCGAGGTGTCGGTCCTTCGGCATGGCTCACTTCTCCTGCGCGTCGTCGGCGGCAGCGTCGCTGCCGGCGCGCCCGAGTCGGCGCGGGACGACCAGCCCGCGCGAGAGGCGGCGGAGCACGCGGAGCTGCTGCCGCCTCTTGTACCGCTCGTGGGAGTTCTCCCCCGTCTCGTTCTGGATCGCCGTCTCCTGATCGAGAATCTGGAACTCGACCGGCACGAAGACGATCGCCGGCTCCAGCCGACCGATGGCGCCGATCTCGCGCTGGAATTCGTCGAGCCGCACCGGCACGTCGGTGATGAAGTTGAGGACGCGATAGGTCTTGCCGGAGAACTCGTTGACCTTCCCCTTCTTCTTCTCCCACTCGAGCTCCGTCGCCTCGTAGGGATCGAACTGGAGCTGCGGGACCAGCTCCTCCAGGCGCGGGTTGCTCTCGATGAGACCGCGGAACGAGATCAGCGTGTTCTCCGTCTGCGCCGGGACCACGAGGTTGAAGGGGACGAGGTGCGTGGTGAGGTGGTTCATCACCGAAAGGACGTCGCACTTTTCCTTGGTGATGATCCGGTAGCGCACCTTGTCGAAGATCTGGGTGGCGACCGACTCGCGCTTCGCCAGCAGCTTGGTGATCGTCGACTCGCGGCTCTTCACGCTGCCGGTGAAGTCGACGACCGGCGCCCCGCTCTCGCGCAGGCTCGCCGCCCAGTTGCGCACCCGCTCGTCCACGATCTTCGCCAAGGTCTCCGAGGCGATCGGCAGGCGATGCAACACCTCCCGCGAGTCGGTGTGGAAGATGGTGTGCATCACCTTGAGAACGATGCAGGCGATCCGCCTCCAGCGCCGGTTCGGCCCGACGTCGGAGGCGATGAGGAAGAGATCGTGGATGCTCTCCGGCTCCGCCACCACGTCTGCCACGCGATAGCGGAAGACCGAGCGGAGGTAGTCCACCGCCTCGGCGAGGATGGCCCGCATCCGCGCTTCGTCCGCCGGCTCACCGGGTCGAAAGAGGCAGAGGCGCAAGAAGGCGTCCACCTCTTCGCGGGTGCGGAAGTTCAGCCGTCGCCAGTCGATCACGGAACCGCCGCGCAGGATCAGCCGAATCTCCTCCAGCTCCTTCACTCCGAAGCGCTCGAGCGGAAGAATGGCCTGCGTGCTGGCGAGGACGTGACGAACCTCGATGGCCATCGGGAGTTCCTCCGATCCGTTCCACGCTAGTCGGGGGCCCCTACACCGTCAAGGCGCAAAGCCCGAGGGGGCGCCCTTGGGCGCACGGCATACGAGGGGAAGGTCCGCGGGAGCCCAGCAGGACATGGGCTCTCGACCCTCCCCTCGCAATGAAACAGGCGGCCGACCGAGCGGCCGACCGCCTGGGGGATGCATGCGAGGCGCCCCGCAGGGTCGCCCCGAAACGGCTCAGCGCGTGCCGTTGGTGCAGATCGTGTTCGACGCGTTTCCGGCGGCGTCGCGCACGAAGATCGCCGTACCGACGGTGGTCTGCTCGGAGCCGAAGCAGGCGCCGAACTTGCCGATGCCGCTCCCGATCTGCGCGACCCCGAAGGTCTTGTTGTGGGCGCCCGAGCCACTCACGACCCAGAGGTTGTCGTTGGTGGGCTCGAAGTCACCGTCGGGATCGAAGAACTGGAAGGAGAACTCGCAGTAGAGCTTCGCACCCTCGCCGCACTTGGGGCTGTCGGGCTGGCAGCGATCGGCACCCTCCAGGTCGATCTGCTGAGCGCCGAAGAGAACGGGGCCGCTCTCCTCGCGATCGCCGTCGTTCACGCCCAACGAGCAGCGCTCGCAGGTGTTGCCGGGCTGACCGCAGGAGATGTCGACGCACTCCTTCGCGTCACCGCAGAAGAAGTTGCCCCGGCCGTAGCAGTCCCCGTTGTCCACGCAGGCGTTGGAGTCGACACAGACGCCGTCTTCGCAGACCTGGCCGTCGCCGCAGTCGGTGTCCTCCTCGCACTCCGCGCCCTCTTCGACGCAGTGACCCGTGTCGGTGTTGCAGAGGAAGCCTTCGTCGCAGTCGTCGTGGCTCGTGCAAGCATCGACGCACTCGCCGGCGCCAACGTCGCAGACCTGGCCGTCGCCGCAATCGTCGTCGTCGTCGCAGCCGGTCACGCCCCGCGCCTCGCAGCGACCGTTCCCGTCGATGATGCCGCCGCAGAAGTCGAGGTTGCAGAAGTCACCCGGAGCGCAATCCTCGTCGGCCTTGCAGGGGAGGAAGCAGATGTTGCGTTCCCGCTCGTTGGCGCACTGCCCACCCGAGCAGAAATGGTTGGGGTTGCTGCAATCGTCGGCCGTCGTGCAGCCCTCGGCGCAGGTGCCGTTCACGCAGATCTCACCGGTGCCGCAGTCGGCGTCCTCCTCGCAACCCGTCTGCTCGTCTTCGTCACCGCAGCCGACGAGCGCCACCGACGCGAATGCCATCGTTCCGAATGCAAGAACGAGCCAGCTGAACCTTTTCATCGTCGTCTCCCTTGCCCGGCCCCAGCTAGGGCCCACGGCGCCGTGTACATCACGCGCACGAAGATTTTCAAGTATTGGGACTTCCCCGAAGCCCCTCTCGCTGTGCACAGACGCCGACGCTCCGCCGAAATTCACCCGCCCCTCGGCTCCTCTCCACCCCATCTGCGGCGGGCGATACCCGTCCGGAGGCGGGCATCGGCTTTCCCACACCGCCGGCGACCAAGGTCGGGCGCGGCGACCCACCGCGCAACCACCCGTCGTCGAGGCGAAACGCGATTTCGGCTCCGAAATGGGCGCCTAGAACTGGAAGGGGAACTCGATGGGCTCCATGCGCGGCCCCGAGTACGAGGGGAACTTCCAGCCCCGGATCTGGTCCTCGAGGCACTTCACCATCCCCGCGTGCTCGGCGCCCTTGGTGGCCTTGATGGAGGAGGTCCGGCCGTCCGGCTCGATGACCCAGCTCATGACCACGCTGCCCGAACCTCCCCCCTGCTCCTTGTAGGTCCGCGCGCAGGCGCGCAGCGCCTGACGGTGGCTGGCCACCACGCTCATGATGTCGCCCTGGCCGAGCCGCTGGGGTGTCTGCACGCCGCTCCCGGGCGGCGGGGGGATGTAGGGCTGCGAGGCGTTGGTGCGCTCCGAGCGGGCCGGCGCCGCCTTCTCCTGCGCGAAGAGGTCGTCGATGCCGCTCGACTTCCCGGCGGCCAAGAGATCGCGCGACGTCGAACCGGTCGACCGTGCGGGCGCCGACGTGGTCGCGGGCTTGGAGGCGGTCCGCGCGGGCGCGGCGCTTTTGCGCCGTTCGCGCCGGGACTCGGCGCGCGGGGCGGGCTTCGCCTCGGGCGGCAGCGCGGCCTCGGCGACCGCGCGCTCCTCCTTGGCCGGTTCCGCCTCCTTCGCCTCCGCGGCCTCGCTCTCCTTGGCCTGCTCCGCCTCGGCGATCTTCTCCTCGCCGGCCTTCTCCTCCTCTGCCGACGAACCGCCTTCCCCACCGGTCGCCTCCGTCGCGGGAGGCTCCTCCTTCGCCGGCTCGGCCGGGGCCGGCGGCGGTGCCGGAGGCGGCTCGGGCGCCGCGGCGACGGCTCGAGGCTCGGTCGATCCGCCCGAAAGTCCGGGCACGAGGCCGCCGAAGTACGCCGCGGCGGCGCCGCCCGCCACGACGAGGATGCCGAGGGCGGCGAACAGACCGGCCCGGCTCTTCGCCTCGGCTTTCGGCGCGCCGACCACGGGCCGCTGCGGCCGCGCCACCGGCTCGGGCGCCGGCGCCGGGACGTTCTTCGGAATCGGGATGAACTTCGAGGGCTCCGGCGGCGGCGGCTCCGGCAGGTCGCGCAAGATCACCCGGATGCCGGTGGTCTCGGGATCCGGGATGGAGGGATCGGTCGCCTGCGTCTGCCGCTTCTCGGCCTCCTCCATCTCCCGCTCGACCAGCGACTCCAGGGCGCTGGCGGCCGAGGGCTTCCACCCGGGCTCGGGCTCGGTAGCGGAACGGGATTCCGTCCGCGCGGACGCGCGCGCGCCCGCGCCGGCACCGCCCTTCGCCTGGGTGTCGTCCTTCGCCGGCTGCGCGTCGGACCGGCTCGATGGAGCCCGGCCCTCCACCGCGGGAGTCGATTCCCCCTTGCGAGCGATCGGAGGCGGCGGAGGAAGGTTGCGATGGAGTTCGGGAAGTCCCGCGATGGGAACCCAATCGGGAAGACCCGCGCGCCAGCAGAGGGAGTCGGGGCCGATGACCCCGCGCGACCAGCGCTCCTTGAGATCCTCGAAGGAGACGGGCCCCACCTGCTGGCCCTCGATGGCCACGTACCACTCGATGGAGGTGGGGTCCTCGCCGGCTTCGGGCGCCTCGGGGGCGGGGCGGAGCATGCTGTCGAAGGCCGCGCCGAGCTCGGCGTCCAGGCCTTCGCCTTCCTCGTGGGCCGCGACCGCGTGGCCGCAGTGCGGACACACTCCCCCTGCAGGCGAAGCGGTGAGCACTCCCTGGCAGCGTTCGCAGCGAAGATCCATCGACGGCCTCGAAAAAACGGCGCCTTCCGCGCATCCATCGCGCACGGAAAGCGCCGCTACCTTACCGAGGCGCGCCAAAAGGGGTCAAGGATTGACCTGGAATGCGACGATCCCGAGGTTGCGCGGAACCTCCACGGTGGTCCAGGTCGACGTCGTGCGGGCGAGCAGCTCGATCTTGTGGTTGCCGGGCTGCACCGTGCGCTTCGCGAAGATCAACCGCGAGGCCGAATCCCCGCTGTCCTTGAAGTCGAAGGTCAGGAGCGGGAGCCCCGCGGTCGAACCGTCCACCCGGAACTGGAACTCCACCCTCGTGGTGGTGGAAGTCCCCGTGGGGACCTTGTGCCGACCGGCCGCCTCGCCCAGGAGGAGGAGATCCGCCGCCTCGTCGACGGTGACCGTGTGGCTGGCGACGACCGTCCACGAAGAGCTCAGGGTGTAGGAGCCCGTGGACGAGGACCGGAGCAGATCGAAGCCGAAGAGCCCATCCTCGCCGCGCGGCCCCTGGGGTCCCCGGGGACCCTCGGGACCGCGAGGCCCCTGCGGACCCATCGGCCCCGGCTCGCCCTGCTCGCCGCGCTCTCCCTTCTCGCCCTGGAGCCCCTGCTCGCCCCGCTCGCCGCGGAGCAGCCAGATGGTCTGTCGATCCTCGAGCCCCATGCGCCGGACCGCGATCCGCGCGCTGCCGGATTGGACGTCCTCCGGTAGCTCGACGAGCACGCGGTCGTCGAAGGCTTCGCGGATGCGCAGCTCGAGGCTGCGGCCGTCCTGCTCGAAATGGACGGAGGCGCCGCGCAGGCCCTCCCCGAAAATCCAGACGGCATCGCGCAGCCGGCCCTGGTGGCCCTCCGGCTCGACCGCGGCGATGCGCGGCCCGCGGCTCGTCGGCTCCTTCTCCTCCTCGACCATCGGAGCGACGCCGCATCCGACGGTCCCCGCGACCAGGCAAATGGCGATCAGTTTGCGAACCATGGCGTTCTCCTCGTCGGGCGAACCGTGCGCCCTCGTTCGCCGAGGAGTGCCAGGGGTGTGCCGCGCGCCAACCTCTGGAAATTCCAAGAGATGACCCGCGCCGGGGGGCACGCGGCGCGAGCCCCGGGGCCCGCGCGGCGGCTCGCCCTTTGGCCGGCCGGTGCGCGCCGCGGCTACCCGGGCCGAAGGGCTTCGCCCCGTGGTTCAGGCGCCGGCCGGGACGCGGATGGCCAGGCCGAGCTTCTCGCGGAGAACGGCG
>DATGOH010000062.1:0-9598 GCA_035306165.1 Ferdinandcohnia sp. | reverse complement strand
TAGCTGGCCTGCTTGCCCTTCACCCGCAGGACCGCGGCCATGCCGTAGGACGTCGTCCCGTCGTGCATGGTCCAGGGGAGCGCGTCGGCCGGGCCCGGGTTCAGGAAGAGCGTCTCGGACCACGCGCCCGGTTCGACCAGGCGCGTCCCGGCGAGGTCGGCGATCGCCTTGCCGCCGGCCTCCTTGACGTTCGCGAAGATGCCGAAGGCGATCTTGGCACCCTCGATGGCGGCGTTGAGGTTCTCGTCGCCGATGTGCTCCTTGTCGGGCGCAATCACGTCGAGGGCGTTCGGCGTGGTGCCCTTCGGCTGGCCGTGGGCCACGAGGAGGACGGGGCGATCGGAGGCCGCGGCGAGCTGGCGCACCGCTTCGACGTCCTCCTTGAAGTAGCGGCAGCCGGCGCCGTCCTCCGCGTGCATGTAGCGGGGGTCGTGGTAGCCGGGGAGGGTGATCACGTCGAGGCCCGGAAGGGTGAGCTGCCGGATGGCGTGACCGCTCAGGAGATTCGGCCGCTTGGCGCGCGCCTTCTCCACCGCCGCCACGAAGTCGGCGGTCTTCTCCCGGTTGCCCGCGATGGCGAGCACCGGGACCTTCGCCTCGGCCACGGCGGCCAGGTTGCGCTCGATCGTCTGCGGATCCTCGCCGATGTCACCGGCCACCAGCACGAGCTCCACCCCGGCCTTCTCGAAGAAGGCGAGGTAGCGCCGCAGGTTGAAGAGGTTGTCCGGGTTGTGGGCGTTCAGGTTGGCGAGAACGCCGATGACGTGCTCCGGCTCGCCTTCGACCTCGGCCTGGAGGCGGAGCTGGTGCCCGGAGCGGACGAAGGTGCGGTCGCCGACGACCACGGTCTCCGTCGGGCCGGGACCGATGGGACCGATGCAGGCAGGATCGCTCTTGCCCGGCGCGCTTGCGGTCGAGGCGTCGGCTCCCGCCGGGTCGGCGGCAGCGGTCTGGGTCGCCTTGGCGGGCGGCTCCTCGGCTTTCTTGGCCTCCGTCGCCGGGGGGCTCTGCTTGCAGGCCGCGAGCAAGACCGAAAACAGGAAGACGGACAGCGAACGTGCAATCATTTTTCGACCCCGGGCAGTTAGTCCGCTCCGAGTATAGGTGGAGAGGGGCGGAGAGCAAGCGGCCAGACGAGCGTTTTTTCGGCTCCCGGGGCCATTCTTGACTTCTTTTCGACGCTTCCTCGAAGATCGAAGTCGACGAGACGGTTGCATCGGATGGGCGGCTGCGGAGAGAGAACGGACCGTCGGGGCAGAAGGACGAAGCCACGGGTGTTCTACCAGCGCGACGCCTTCGGCTCCTTGGCATCCAAGATGCAGGTGCCTGGGAGGGGAGAGGTCGAAGCCGCCGGCTCGGAGAGACGGTAGGAGGACGTGGCCATGCTCGATGCTTTCATCATCGATCGGATGAAGCGACAGAAGCAGGAAGAGGCCGAAAGGAGCGTCGAGCGCGAGCGCCCGGTGCTGGAAATCCCCATCCCGGTCCCCGACGCTCCCTGGCAGCAACCTCGGGAAGAGCGCGAAGAGGAAACGCCCCCGCGCGGCGTGATCGTCATCGATCTCTGAGCCGCCTGGGCACCCCGGCCGCATCCGTGCGGCCGCCGCGCCGCCCGTTTCTCAGACGACGGGTACGTCGGCCGCCGGCCCGCTTGCCGTAGGCGGGACCGATCGGTATCTTGGCCGCCCTTTACGAGCCGGTCCCCCGGGACCGGCTCTCGCATGGAGGGAGGCAGATGCTGGAGATCGTCGACGTCGTCGCCCGCGAAATCCTCGATAGCCGCGGCAATCCGACGGTCGAAGTGGAGGTGCGGGTGGAGACCGGGGCGCTCGGCCGCGCGGCCGTGCCCTCGGGTGCGTCCACCGGCGAGCACGAAGCCCTCGAGCTGCGGGACGGCGATCCCCGGCGCTACCTCGGCAAGGGCGTGCGCAAGGCCGTCGAGAACGTCAACGGCCCCATCCGACACGCCATCCTCGGCATGGACGCCGAGGATCCCTGGGCGGTCGACGCGCGCCTGCGCGAGCTCGACGGCACGCCCACCAAATCCTCCCTCGGCGCGAACGCCATCCTCGGCGTCTCGCTCGCCACCGCCCACGCCGCCGCCTTGGCCAACGGCCTTCCGCTCTTCCGCTGGGTGGGCGGCGCGCAGGCCCGCACCCTGCCGGTGCCGATGATGAACATCCTCAACGGCGGGGCCCACGCCGATACCCGGGTGGACATCCAGGAGTTCATGGTGATGCCGGTCGGCGCGCCCACCTTCTCGGAGGGGCTGCGCTTTGGCGCCGAGATCTTCCACGCGCTCAAGGCGGTGCTCAAGGAGCGGGGCCTCTCCACCTCCGTGGGCGACGAGGGCGGCTATGCGCCCGACCTCCCCTCGAACGAGGAGGCGCTGGCGGTGATCGCCCAGGCCTGCGAGCGTGCGGGCTACGCCCTCGGCGACCAGGTGGTCCTCGCGCTGGACGTGGCCTCGAGCGAGCTCTACGACGCGAAGCGCGGGGTCTACGTCCTCGAGGGCGAGGGCCGGGAGTTCGATCGCCAGGGCCTGGTCGATTGGTACGTCGATCTGTGCAACCGCTACCCGATCGCTTCGATCGAGGACGGTTGCGCGGAGGACGACTGGGAAGGTTGGAAGCTCCTCACGGAGCGCCTCGGATCCAAGGTCCAGCTCGTGGGCGACGACCTCTTCGTCACCAACGTGGAGCGTCTCTCCCGCGGCATCGGCGAGGGCGTGGCCAACTCGCTGCTGGTGAAGGTGAACCAGATCGGCACGCTCACCGAGACCATCGAGGCGGTCCGCCTCGCCCACCGCTCGGGCTACTCCTCGGTGATGAGCCACCGCTCCGGCGAGACCGAGGACACCACCATCGCCGACTTGGCCGTCGCCCTCGACTGCGGGCAGATCAAGACCGGCTCGGCGAGCCGCTCCGACCGCATCGCCAAGTACAACCAGCTCCTCCGGATCGAGGCGTACCTCGGCGAGGGCGCGGTCTACGCCGGCCGCGACTGCTTCGCGCGCATCCGCCGCTGAAGGGCGCGGAGGGAACGCCGAGGCGCGCGTCGCGCCTCGGCCGCGGCCCGGTCGATCAGATCGCCGCCGTGTCGGCGCGGATGGGCCCGACGCCTTCGGGCTCGATGTCGCCCATGAGCTGGACGAGCTCGATCTTCAGCTTCTCCTTCGCGCGGATCTCGAGCTGCCGCGCGCGCTCCCGGGAGAAGCCGAAGTGCTCGCCGAGCTCCTTGAGGGTCATCGGCTTGTCGCTCATCACGCGCTTTTCGATGATGAAGCGCTCGCGCGGATCGAGGCGCATCAGCGCCTGCTCGACGCGGCTGGTGATGATCTCCCTCTCCTCGGCCTCGGCGAGCTCCTCGTCCTGACCGATCGAGTTGTCCGCCACGAAGTCCACGTGGGTGTTGCCGCCGTCCTCGCCCATGGGGGCGTCGAGCGAGAGGTCGCGTCCCTCCATCCGCTGGGTCATCTCCATGACCTCGGAGGGCTTGACCCGCAGCTTCTTCGCGATGCGCTTCGGATCCTGCGACTCCTCGGTGCCTTGGAGCTTCTCGATCTCGCGCCGCGTGCGCGCGAGGGAGAAGAAGAGCTTGCGCTGGGCCTGGGTGGTCCCGAGCTTCACGAGCGACCAGGACTTGAGGATGTAGTTCTGGATGTAGGCGCGGATCCACCAGACGGCGTAGGAGATGAGGCGGATCCCCTTGTCGGGATCGAACTTCTGCACGGCCTTCATCAGGCCGATGTTCCCCTCCTGGATGAGGTCCGCCATCTTGATCCCGTACGAGCGGTATTCGTACGAGACCTTCACCACGAAGCGGAGGTTGGCCGTGACGAGGCGGTGCGCCGCCTCCTCGTCCCCGTGGTCGCGGTAGCGGCGGGCCAGCGCCTGCTCCTCCTCCTGGGTGAGCAGGGGGTACTGGTTGATCTCCGACAGGTACATGGCCAGCGAACCGGACGAAGCGGGGAGAGTGGACAGACGCATCGTTGCCTCCGAATCAGGGCGCGAAGCCCGCGTGGATCGGGCCTTCGACCCCTGCGAACGCGATGCCATCCTCCCCACGGAAAACCTCCGCAAAATCGCTGGGTTGGAGTGTCCGATCGCCGATGTCCCCAAAGGGAATCGGTGAGAATTACAGGGAGGGGCGGCAATCCCCGCGCAGGCGGCTTCGGGGCGGTAAGAATTGCAGGGTGGGGCGGGGAACTCTCACCAGCGCGACCAGAACGAGCGGCGGCTCGCGATCCGGTCGAGCGCGTCCTGAAGGGCGTAGTCCACCTCCGCCTCCCGGGCGACGTCCGTCATCGAAAGGATGCCGATGATGCGGTCGTCGCGATCGACCACGGGGAGTCGGCGGACGTGCTCCTCGCCCATCACGCGGATCGCGTCCACGAGCAGGTCGTCGGGCATCGCGACCTGCACGTCGCCGCTCATCACCTCGCTCACCGGAACGCGATCGGGATCGCCCTCCTCGGCGAGGAAGCGCACCACGAGGTCGCGGTCTGTGACGACGCCGAGGATGCGCCCGTCCTCGCAGACGGGGAGGATGCCGGCGTCTTCCTCGCGCATCATGCGCGCCGCCTCGCGCACGCTGGTGTCCGGCGAGACCACGCGGGGGTTGCGGGTCATCAGGTCGCGGACGAGCGGGCCCTCGATGGGCCATCGCCGGAAGCGGCGGGCACCCTCGGTGCGCATGCGGATGCGCTCGCGCTTCCAGCCCGGACTCAGGCCGAAGCCCCCCGCCATCGAGCCCGTGCCGGTGGGACCGCCGCGCACGCCGGCGGGGGGATAGACGTCGGCCTCTCCGGGGCCCATGCCCTGGTAGGAGCCGCCGTAGGGGCCGCCCCCGTAGCCACCGTAGCCGCGGCGCGCGCCATCCTCCTCCCAGCCGCGCCTCGACTCCCACGGCGGGCGCTCGTGGCGCTCCCACGGCGGCGGTCCCCACCGCCCGTGCCGCCCGCGCGCGCGGCGCTCCCAGGCGTGGCGCCGGTCGATCTCCCGCGCGGCCGTCCGGCGCGCCAGATCCTCGCGGACCTCTTCGGGCCCCCATTCGCGCCAGCCCTCGAGGCCGCGCACCATTTCGGGATCGCGCGACCAGCGCTCCTCGAACCTACCGCCGTTTCCGTTCCCTCGGTTCGCCATGATCGCTTCCTCGACCGATGATGTGTGCACGGGCGCCAAAGGTCGCACGGCGCCGGTCGCTGGTTCGCACGGAAACGGGTGTCTACCGTTCGGGTATGCGGCCCATCTGGAAGGGGGCCATCGGCTTCGGCCTGGTGAACATCCCCGTCAGCCTCTACCTGGCCGTGGAGAGCCGCCAGCGGACCTCCTTCCACCTGCTGCACAAGGCGGATCACGGGCGCGTCCGGTACCGCAAGGTCTGCGAGGTCGACGGGCAAGAGCTCGGGCCCGACGAGATCGTTCGGGGCTACGAGGTGGAGAAGGGGAGCTACGTCGAGATCTCCGACGAGGATCTGGAGAGCATCGACATCGGCCTAGACCGCATCATCTCGATCGAGCGCTTCGTGGATGCGCATGCCATCGATCCTTTCCACCACGACCGACCGTACTTCCTCGAGCCCGCGCGCGGTGCCGAGCGCGCCTACGCGCTTCTGCATCGGGCGCTCGAGGAGAGCGGGCGGGTGGGCGTGGCGCGCGTGGTCTTTCGCGACCGCGAAAGCCTGGCCTCCGTGGGGCCGCGGGGCAGGGCGCTCGCCTTGCAGACCCTGCGCTTCGCCGAGGAACTGCGCGACGATCGAGGTCTGCACCTTCCCGAAGGCGAGGCCGCCGAGGTGCCCGACGACCAGCTCGAGCTCGCCAAGCTCCTGGTCGATCGCCTCTCCGGCCCCTGGGAGCCGACGCGCTGGGAGGATCGGTACGAGGCTGCGGTGCGACGCCTCATCGAGCGCAAGCTCGAGGGGCGGCCGGCGCCCGCGCCCGCGCCGCGCGCGCCCGCCGAGGTGGTCGATCTCGCGGAGATCCTCCGCCGCAGCCTCGAGGCGGAGCGACCGGCGGAGGGCGAGCTGCGGAGCGCGTCGCCCTCGGCCGCGCGCCGCCGATCGTCCACCGCGAGAAAACCTCGCTGACGCTCGAAGTTGCATTGCGTCCAACCGGGGTTGGCCCTAGACTCGCCGGCACCATGCCCGGGCTGTCCACCTTGCAGCGCTCCGATTTGGAGGCGCTCCTGGCGATCGCGGAGGCTGCAACGAGCCACCTCGATCTCGAGGAGCTCCTCCGCGTCGTCGTCCAACGGGTCGCCGAGGTGGTCCCCGCCGACCGCTGCTCCGTGATCCTCGTCGAGGAGGATGCCGACGAGGCCTTCGTCATCGCCTCGCACGACGTTCCCGATCTCCGGCGCCTCCCCATCGAGATCTCGCGGTACCCCGAAATCCGCCACGCGCTCGAATCGAAGTCGGCGGTGGTGATCGAGGACGCGCTCAGCGATCCGCTGATGGAGGACGTCCGCCATCTCCTCGAGAAGAAGCCGATCGCCTCTCTGGTGGTGACGCCGCTCATCGCCCAAGGAGATGCGGTGGGCGCGCTCTTTCTGCGCCTGGCGCGCAGCACGGCCTTCGGTCCGCACGAGCAGGCCTTCGTCCGCGCCGTCGCCTCGACCGTCGCCAACTCGGTGCGCAACGCTCGCCTGCATTCGAGCGTGCGCAAGAAGAAGGAGGATCTCGAGCGCGCGTACCACGAGCGCTATCTCGAGCTCGAGCGGCTCAACGAGCAGTTCCGCGAAGCCAATCGCATCAAGGACGAGCTCCTCGCCGTCTGCTCCCACGATCTGCGGGCGCCGCTCAACGTCCTCCTGGGACACACGCGCCTTCTGCAGAAGCGGATGGAGGGAACGCCCGAGTACAAGAGCATCACGATCATCGAGCGCCAGGCGCGCCGCATCCTCCAGCTCGTGGAGCGGCTCCTCGTGCGGAGCAAGGGAAAGAACGCCTGGCACCTCTCCTTCCAGCCGCTCGATCTCTTCGCCTGCGTGCGGGAGATCGCGAACGACTTCGCGGCGTTCGCGGCCGAGAAGGGCGTGGGCATCCGCGTGCTCGGAGAGGGTTCGACGATCGTGAAGGCCGACGAGAGCGCGGTGCGCCAGATCGTCGAGAACCTGATCTCCAACGCCGTGGCGTACACCGCGCCCGGTACCGAGGTGGAGGTGGAGGTGCAGTCCTGCCCCGCCTCGAGCTGGTTGCGGGTGGAGGTGCGCGATCGCGGGCCGGGGATCGCGGTGGACGAGCTCCCCCTGATCTTCGAGCGCTACCGCAGCGGGAAGAACGGGGAGGGTGTCGGTTTGGGCCTCGCCATCTGCCGCGAGCTGGTCGAGGCCCACGGCGGAGACATCTGGGCCTCGCAGCGCCCCGGCGGCGGATCGATCTTCTCCTTCTCCCTCCCCATCGATTCCAACCGGGCGCACTCCGCCCGGCGGATCCTCGTGATCGGCATGCCCGCCGAGCGGCACGTGAATTTCGTCCAGAGGCTGGGCGAGGCCTTCGCGGTGTCCTTCGCGGAGAGCCGGCGCGAGGGCGTCGCGCGCGCGCGCGTCTTCCTCCCCGACGCGGTCGTCATCCCCACCGACATCGAGGGGGGCGCCGCGGCCTGCGCGGCCGAGCTGCGTCGCCAGCCGGGTCTGGGGGAAGTTCCCTTCATCCTCTTCGGCGAGGCCGACGACCTGGACGGTCCGGCCCAACCGCGCATCGCCCGCGACCTGGACGAGCTCGAGGTCGTGCTCCGTGCACTGTGGACCACCGGACGCAGCCTTGCCGCTCCCTCGGCAGGGTCTTAGCGTCCGCTCTGTGGCGATCGAAAGCGTCACGATCCCGCTCGATCCGCAGGGCTTCTTCCGTCGGCAGTGCCCGGATTGTCACCGCGAGTTCAAGCTGCGCTGGACGGAGTTCGACGGCGGGCTGATCCTGCGCCACCTGGGCGCTTCGATCCGCTTCGCGAACGCCGACGAGGTCGCGCCGGACGCGCCGCTCACCTGCCCCTACTGCGCCCACGAGGGGCAGGCCGACGCCTTCTCCACCCCGGCGCAGCGCGCGCACCTCGCCCGGCGCGCGCAGTTCCTCGAGGCGGAGATCCGCTTCGAGCAGCTGCGGCACGTCGAGCGTTCGCTCTCGGACAATCCCTATCCCACCTTCCTCGCCGTTCCGCCGGAGCCCTTCCGGGAGGAGATCGAACCCGAGCCGGACGACATGCAGGTGGTGCACCTCGCCTGCTGCCGCGAGGACATCAAGGTCCCCGAGACGTGGATCGACCGCATCCGCTGCCCGTTCTGCGCCGCGGAATGCGCCATCTGAACCGCCGGCTCAGGGCTGGCTGCGGGCGCGGCGGTCCACCTCGAGGGCGAGCAGCCCCTCCAGGACCAGCGCCGACTCTTCCGCGCCGATGCGGTTGAGTTCGCACGCGAAGGCCGTCTCGGGATCCGCCAGGCGGCGGGCGAGTTCCGCCAGGGCCGCGTAGCGATCCGCCGAGGCGCGGGTGGAGGCCAGCGCCACCTCGATGGCCTCGTCGGTGCGCTCGAGGATCGGCGGAACCGCGGCGAGGCGCGGCCCGTCGCCCAGGGCGCTAAGGCGCCGCTCCAGCCGGGCGCGCCGGGCCCGGGCCGCCGCCGAGAGTTCGAAGAGGCGCGAGGCGAGCTCGGGCGAGACGCGCGCGCCGGCCGCACCGTGCAGGATCGCCTCGGTGTGCCGCTCCGCGCGCCACTCGAACGCGAGCCCTTCCCTGAGCCGTTCCGTCGCCACGCCGTTCCCCCCGATCACCGGGAGACTGGGCATCTCTCGGATGGCGGACAGTTGCGACGGCCTCGTTTCGGGATCCAGGGCGGGGGAGGGGGCGGATCGCCTTGCCGCGCGCTCGGGAAGCGTCCCATCTTGAACGACGTCCGGCGCGTCGCCGGTCGGTGGGAGCGGCGGGATGGAGGAGAGGGACGCGCGCATCGCGGCATTGCTGGAGGTGGTCGAGCTGCTCTCGACCGGAGCGGAGCTCGGCGGGCAACGGGCGCGCAAGGCGACCGATCCGATCCTGCGGGCGCGATGGCTCGCCATCGCCGCCGCCCGGGCCGAGCAGCGCGACCGTCTCCTCGCCCGGCTGGAAGCGCTGGGCGTGCACCGGCCCGTCCTCGGGCCGCTCGGGCCGGAACCTCCGCGCGAGCTGGCGCGCCTGCTGCGGGCCGACCTCTCGTCCTCCCACACCGTGGCCGCCCGCTGCCGCCGGGTCGGCCGCTGGATGAAGCTGCTCGGCGATCCGGAGAGCGGCGGACTGCTCGATCGCATCGCCGCCGAATCCCTCGCGCACGCCTCGGAACTCGCCCGGTCGTTGGCGCACCATTACGTCCGCGAAGCCAAATCCGCCGCTCAATAGGCGGGCGCCGTGGGCGGGGCTGCGGCCGGCGTCCTCGCTCCTCCCTCGCCTCACGTACCATTCCAGTACGCTCGGCTCGGTCGTCGCTGCGGGTGCCGCCCTCGCCTTCCGCCGACGGCGCCCGCAGCCTTGGTACACTCTGGCGCCGTGGGCGGGGCTGCGGCCGGCGTCCTCGCTCCTCCCTCGCCTCACGTACCATTTCAGTACGCTCGGCTCGGTCGTCGCTGCGGGTG
>DATGOH010000061.1:0-2969 GCA_035306165.1 Ferdinandcohnia sp. | reverse complement strand
CAAGCGATGCGAGGGCGTTTCGGACGGTCAGCATCAAAGAACCCAATTCACCTGACGTTGAGAGCGCGTCGGATGACGGCGCCTCGCCGCTCCAGTTCGACCTCGATGCGCGAGGCTTCCTTGAGCTTGGCGTAGATCTCGAGCGCCTTCTCCGGGCTGTCGATGGCGTAGCCGTTGATCTTGTGGATGACGTCGCCGTTCTGGAGGCCGAGCTTCTGGTAGATGGAGCCGGGCCGGATCGAGAAGATCTTGAAGCCGTTGGCCTTCCCGTCCTTGAAGTTCGGGATGACGCGGGCCTGCGTGGCGAGTGCGCTCAGGTTGGAGAGCTGCTTTTCGACGTCCTCCCGGGAGATCTCGTAGGTGTTGTCGTCCACCTTGCGGACCTCGGCGTCGGCGATCACCGGCCGATCCGGACGCCCGCGCGCGGTGGAGGCCGGGGTGGCCGAGATCTTCGGTTCGGCCGGGCGGGCGTCGCCGACTTCCACGAACTCCTTGCGGCCCTGGTTGTTGAGGATCACCTTCAGGCGCTCGATCTCCACGATCGTCGCCCCTTCGATCTCGTCGCCGACGAGGTAGACGCCGGCGTCGCCCCCGCCGGCCCGGATGGTGGCGAAGGACCACTCCGGCCGGTTGGCCACCATGGTGCCGACCAAGGTGATGTTGAGGCTGGTCGGAACGGCCTCGGCGTTCGGATCGAAGGCCGGGTCCTCCGGCTCCTTCTCCTCGGGCGTCTCCACGGGCAGCTGGATGCCGAAAAAGGCCGCGGTCTTCTCCAAAGGCAGGCTCGCCGGCCGGCCGAGGACGGGGCGCGCGGCGGCGCTCGGGGCCGGCGCCATCGCGTCCAGGTCCACCGGCGCGACGAGGGCCGAGGCCACGAAGGTGTTCGCCGCCATCGCCGCGAGGAAGGAGATCACGGCCACCAGCGCCAGCTCGACGGCCCAAAGGTATTTTCGGACGAGGATCTCCATGCCAGACAGCCTCGCTAAGCAAACGCCATGCCGCCGGGCGCGGCGTTGCAAGTCTTCGAAATGACGAGGGAATCAACAGGCCCGGCGCCGAATGCCTGCCCCGGTCCGGCGCGGGCGTGCCAAATTGGCAAGGCGGCGTTCGCGAGGCGTCCTGGCCGTGACAAATTGGCCCGCGCACAGGTTGCGGCCCGTCATCGCGAGCGATCGATCTTGCGGTAGATGGTCCGGGTGGAGACGCCGAGGATGCGCGCGGCGAGCGCCTTGTCGCCCCCCGTGTGCCGGAGGGTCTCCTCGATCACCTTCCGCTCGATCTCCTCCATCGGCATGCCGATGGGGACGACGATCGCACGGCCGGGCGGGAAAGCGGCCCCTTCGGCCACGGCTTCGCGCACCGTCTCCGGCAGGTCCTCGAGCTCGATGCGGCTGCCGCGGGAGAGGACGACCGCGCGCTCGATGGCGTTTTCGAGTTCGCGCACGTTGCCGGGCCATCCGTAGGCTTCCAACGCGCGCATCGCCTCGGGCGAGAAGCCCTCGATCTCGCGTCGATTCTCCTCGGCGAAGCGGCGGAGGAAGTGGGCGGCGAGCAGGGGGACGTCGCCGTGGCGCTCCCGGAGCGGCGGCAGCTTCACCTGCACGACGTGGAGGCGGTAGTAGAGGTCCTCGCGGAAGCGGCCCTCGCGCACCTCCTGCTGCAGGTCGCGGTTGGTGGCGGCGACGATGCGCACGTCCACCTTCACCGGTTGGGTGCCGCCGACGCGGACGAACTCCCCCTCCTGGATCGCGCGCAACAGCTTCACTTGGACGGCGGGGCTCATCTCCCCGACCTCGTCGAGGAAGAGCGTGCCGCCGTCGGCGCGCTCGAACCGGCCTTCCTTGCGGCGGGTGGCGCCCGTGAAGGCGCCCGCCTCGTGGCCGAAGAGCTCGCTCTCGAGGAGCGACTCGGGGATGGAGGCGCAGTCGATCGGCACGAAGGGCGCGGCGTGCCGCGGCGAGAGCTCGTGGATGGCACGGGCGACGAGCTCCTTGCCCGTCCCGCTCTCGCCGAGGAGGAGGATGGTGGCGTTGGAGGGCGCCGCCTGGCGGATCGTGTCCATGACGGCGCGGAAGGCGGGCGAGCTGCCCACCAGGCCCCCGACCTTGGAGAGCTGCGCGACCTTCTCGCGCAGCAGGCGGTTCTCCTCCAGGAGGCGGTACTTCTCCAGGGCCTTCTTGACGGTACGGACGAGCTGGTGGCGCTTGAGCGGTTTGGTGAGGAAGTCGTCGGCCCCTTCCTTCATCGCCTCGACCGCCGCCTCGACCGTGCCGTAGGCGGTCATCAGCACCACCTCCACGTGCGGCGAGATCGCCTTGGCGGCGCGCAGCAGGGCGGTGCCGGTCATCCCCGGCATCATCAGATCGGTGACGAT
Organism: Ferdinandcohnia sp.; assembly: GCA_035306165.1. Classification (GTDB taxonomy): domain Bacteria; phylum Myxococcota; class Myxococcia; order Myxococcales; family Vulgatibacteraceae; genus ZC4RG40. The sequence continues at coordinate 595 of DATGOH010000061.1, read as the reverse complement.
CACCCGCACCTCGCTCTTGCGCAGGATCTCGAGCGCCTCCTCGCCGGAGGCCGCCGCGAGGACCTCCAGGCCCTCCCGCTGCAGGATCCGCTGGACGGAGTCGAGGTTGCCCGGGTCGTCGTCGACCACGAGCACGATCTCGGGGGACGGTGCGCGCGGGTTCACGTCACCCTCGACCTCACAGGCCGGAGAGGAAGCGCCACCGGCCGTCGTTCTCGCGGACGAGGACCACACGGTTGACGTCGATGAACTCCCGCCAGCCCTCGGCGCTGGGCAGGGCGAGGCGGTAGCGCAGGTGGAAGCGATACTCCACCGCGGCCTTGTCGTCGTCGAGCTGGTGCAGCTTGCGCACGTCGATCCGGAGGTCCTGATCCTGGACCCGCGAGAAGCTCTCCTCGAGCTTGGTGCGCAGACCGGCCTTGTCGTAGTCGTCCCGCGGATCGCCCGGCGTACCCGGATCCTCGAAGAAACGATCGCTCGTCAGGTCCAGGATCCTCTGGACGTCGCGATCCACCACGGCCCGGCGGTACTGCTCGATGACCTGGAGAATCGCTCGGTTCTCCTCGGTGTCCTCGACCTGGGTGTTGCCGATGTA
>DATGOH010000060.1:0-2929 GCA_035306165.1 Ferdinandcohnia sp. | reverse complement strand
TCGTAGCGCGCCGGCCCCTCGGCCGGGAGGAACTTGCCGGTCTTCTCCGCGAGATAGACGAGGATCGCCCCCGACTCGAAGACGGAGACGGGTGCGCCGCCGCCCTTCGGTTCGTGGTCGACGATCGCGGGGATGCGGTTGTTCGGCGAGATCTTCAGAAACGAAGGCTCGAACTGCTCACCCTTGCCGATGTTCACGGGGACGATGCGGTAGGGGAGCCCGGCTTCCTCGAGAAAGACGGTGATCTTGTGACCGTTCGGCGTCGGCCAGAAGTAGACGTCGATCATGGCGGCTCCTTTGTGGACGTTCTCTTAGCGAGATCGCCGAGGCGGCGCCACTCGTGGAGCCGGGCCTCCACCTCACATGCTGCGAATGCGCAGGTACCGGCGCAGCTCCGGCAGGCTCTTGACCGCCAGCATCATTCCCAGGGCGGCGAGCCCGGCCCAGATCGCGATACGCACGGAGGGCATCTTCTCCTCTTCCCACATGGTCCACCTCACTTCTCCATCTGGCCCGCCACGCCCGTCGCACGGCGGGCCTTCTGCCAGACGATCTCCTCCACCCAATCCGCCGCCCGATCGACCGCCGCCGCCATCTTGGGGCTGAGGCCCATCCGCTCGGATAGATCCTCGGGTTGGCAGCCGACCACGTAGGTTTGGGGCATCGTCCCGCCCATTCCCCGCACCAACGCGAAGACGGCGGAGAGATCCATTCCGTGGGGATCGCCCGCCCCCACGGCGAGCCCGGTCGCGGTCTCCGCCTCGATGAGGAAGAGCGCTCCCGGCTTGTCGCCCCGCCCCACCGCATCCACGATCACCAGCAGGTCGAGCGGCTCGAGGAGTTCGTAGGCCAGGTGGATGCCGCGGATGCCGAAGTCCTCCACCCGCGTCCCCGGAGGAAAGCTCCGTCCATGCAGGCGGCGGATCACGGCGGGGCCGAAACCGTCGTCGCCCAGAAAGACGTTGCCGACGCCGGCGACGAGGGCCTTCACGAAAGGACCTCCACCTCGTCGAGCCGGAAGTAGTGGAAGCGGCCGAATTCGCGGTTGAGCGCGGCGGCCGGATCGCCCTCGATGGTGAGGGCGAGGAAATGGTCGCCGCCCACGTCCTGCATCACCTTCTCCACCCGCGCCGTCATCCCCTCGAGGAGGAGATCCTGCGCGTCGGTCCGGCGGCGACCCGCGCGGATCCGCACCCGGTCGCCGGGACGCGGGAGCGCCGCCATCGCGCGGGCGTCGCGACGCGACCGAAAGGCCCCGTGGAGCCGGCCCATTCCCTCTGGCGAGAGGCGTTCCACCCGGTCGATGAGGCGCGCCGCCCGGGGATCGGTCGCCCGCGCCTCGCGCTTCTCCTCCTCCGTGAGCGTGGCCGTGCGCAGGGCGAGCAGCTCGTCGATCTCGGTGGCGTCGAAGAAATCACCGGGGCTCTCGGGGGCGATCGTCGGATGGTCGTAGAGGATGATCGGTGCGGCGAGAACGAGATCGCCGCAGCCCGGCTCCCCCGCGAGCACCGGGAAAAGGCCGTCGCTCTCGCAGGCGCGCGCCGCCTCCCGCGCGAAGTCGGGTGGGTCGAGCAGCGACAAGAAGGTGCCCCCGTGCGCGCCGAGGAGGACGTGCGCGGAGACCAGCGACCTCCCGATCGCCTCGCTCCGCGTGGACGGAACCGCGGTACAGACGTTCTCCAGTTCGATGCGCACGCGGGCGAGCTCCGGCCCGAGGCGCTCGACGCCGCAGCGGATCTCGCCCTCGACCGCCGACCAGGTGCGCACCAGCCGACCCCGCAGCTCCTCGTTCTCCCGCAACCACCGGATCTCGTAGCCGCCGGGAAGCTCGAAGCGCTGCACGCCCTCGCCCATGAAGGGCACTTCCCGGAGGCGCCCTTCCTCCCAGGGAAGGTGGAGCTCGCCGCCCACCTCCAGGGCGTCCACCTCCTCCATCTCTCCCGAGGAGAGGTAGCGCTCCACCCGCCGCTCCTCGATGTGCAAGAAGCGGAGGAGGCCTCGGAGGAGGAGCCGCTCCGGCGGTCCCGCCACGAGGCAATCGACCCGCATGCTCGAACGCTCCTGCCCCCACGCCTTCGGTGCGACCACGCCGAAGGCGAAGCGGTAGCGGTTCTTCACCGCCGAGGCGCGATAGGGATAGAGCACGTACCCCTCGAGGAGGACGGCGTCGGCCACCGCCCGCACCGCATCGAAGTTCATGCCCACCTCCGCACGGGCTGCGCCCGTTGCAGCAGGTCCGCGACGAAAGCTTCCACCTCGGCGAGCGCCTCGGCGCCGTCGAACCCGCCGAAGCGCGTCCGGAGTCGCCCCACGAGCGCGTAGCAGCGATCGACCGGCGCCAACACGCATTGGAGCGCCTCGTCCCCGCGCCGTCCCCAGACGAGCAGGGCTTCCACGTCGTCTTCGACCTCCTCGAAGAGGGGCGAGTCGCCGAGCGCCTCCACGCTCGCCTCGAGCACCATCTCGACGGGGCCCGCCGGGCTCGGAACCACCGCCACCCACTTCCCGATGGCTCGATTTTTCAAGAGAAAGGCGAGCCGCACCGGGATGCCGAGCGCCTCCCAACGTGCAACGTCGATGCGCAGCGCGGGGTCGATCCGGACGCGGTCGGGAATCGTCCGATAGCGGCCGCCGCCCGCCTCGGGGCTACGGAAAAGGAGCGCGCAGGGCGGGCAGGCGCAGCGGATGCGACGCGGCCCGAGCTCGACCACGTGCGCGTGCTCGTCGCCGATGCGCGCGGCGCACAACTCGCAGCGAGGAGACTTGGGCGCGGGGCGGCGCGCGTAGCGCCGCAGGGCGTAGAGCGCCCTCATCGGTGCACCTCCAGCACCGCCATCCCAAGCGCCGCCCGCCGCAGCCTTTCGTCGACCACCCGCACCTCGGCGAGTTCCGGCGCCTCCTCGAGCACCGCCTCCTGGATCTGCGCCTC
>DATGOH010000059.1:0-6047 GCA_035306165.1 Ferdinandcohnia sp. | reverse complement strand
TCTACCACCCTGTGACGGAGGCCTTCCTCGGCCACCACACCCGCATCCTCGGTACGGTGCAGGTGGTGGAGATCTCGCCTTTCCGCAAGCACGTGGTGGGCGTGATCCGCTCCTCGTTCGAGGAGATCGGCCGCGGCGATCGCATCGGCCCCTCGCTCGGCGACCTCGAGCGCCCGGTGGAGCCGCGGCCGAACCCGCGCAACATGGTCGGACGCATCGCCGCCACCGTGGACCGGGGCGTGCGCGAGCTCGGCCAGGACCAGATCGTCATCCTCGACCGCGGCAAGCAGCACGGCGTCCAGGTGGGCAACGTCTTCCAGGTCGTGCAGGCCGGCGACGGCCTCTACGCCTCGGAGGACGAGCCCGTCTCCGACCTCCCGGGGGAGATCGTCGCCGAGCTCCTCGTCCTCGACGTCTTCGAGAACACCTCCACGGCCTCGGTCGTCGCCGCGCGCCGCGAGGTCCACGTGGGCGATCGGGTGGTGATGCGGGCGGCTTCCAGGTAAAGGGAAGGCCGTGGAAAAGCGAACCGCCGTCGTCCTCGTGGTCATCTTCGGGGGCCTCGTCCTGGCCCTGCTTTCCTTCGCCGCGCTGGGCTTCGTGGCCATGGAGCGGAGCGCCGGGCTGATGGCCTTCGGGGGCTTCGGCAACGTGGGCGTGGTGGAGGTCAAGGGGCCGATCGACGACAGCGAGCAGGTGGTGAAAGACCTTCGCCACTTCCGCGAGGCGCCGAACATCCGCGCCGTCCTGCTCCGCGTGGACTCGCCGGGCGGCTCGGTCGGGCCCTCCCAGGAGATCTTCGCGGAGGTGCGCCGCCTCGCCGAGGAGAAGGTGGTGGTCGCCTCGTTCGGCGCGATCGCCGCTTCGGGTGGCTACTACGTGGCGCTTCCCGCCACCCGCATCGTGGCCAATCCCGGGACCATCACCGGCTCGATCGGGGTGATCACCCAGATTCCCAACGTGGAGGAGCTCGCGGAGAAGATCGGCTTCCGGATGAACACCGTGACGAGCGGGCCCTCCAAGGATGCGGGCAATCCCTTCCGCCCCTTCACCGAGGAGGACCGGAGGATCTTCCGCGACCTCATCGACGACATCTACCGCCAGTTCGTGGAGGACGTGGCCGCGTCGCGCAACCTCGACCCGGAGAAGGTGCGCCAGATCGCCGACGGCCGCGTCTACACCGGCGCCCAGGCGCTCGAACTCGGCCTGGTGGACGAGCTGGGCAACTTCACCGATGCGGTGGAGCTCGCCGCGGAGCTCGCGGAGATCCCGGGCCGGCCGGAGCTGGCCTATCCGCCGGGCGCGCGGCGGTTCCGGCTCCGGGAGCTCCTGCTCGAGGGGGCCTCGGCGGCGGTGCGCGGCCTGGTCGGCTCCGTCCGCGAGCAGCTGAGCGCCCAACGGCCGCCGGTCGAGTACCGCATGCCCTGAGGAAAGCACGCATGGAGACGCTCTGGGCGCCTTGGCGCATGCAACTCATCGAGTCGAAGAAGCCCGAAGGGTGCATTTTCTGCCGCTTCTTCGAGGAGGACGACGAGCGCGCGAACCTGGTCCTCGGCAAGACCGAGACCTGCTACGTCGTGCTCAACAAGTTTCCCTACAACAACGGTCACCTCATGGTGATCCCCGGCGCGCACGTCGCCTCGATCGAGGAGCTGGAGGAGGCGACCTTCCTCGACCTCCAGCGCCTCTTGCGCACGGCGGTGCGGGTGGTGAAGGAGGTCTACGGCCCCGACGCGCTCAACCTCGGGATGAACCTCGGCCGCGCCGCCGGCGCGGGCATCGCCGAGCACCTGCACTGGCACGTCGTGCCGCGGTGGAACGGCGACGTGAACTTCATGCCGGTCCTCGCCGACACCCGCGTGATCCCCGAGCACCTGGAGGCGACCTGGGAGAAACTCCGGCCCGCCTTCGACCGGGCCCTCGGGGTGCGGTAGGCCGTGGACCCGGTCGTCGCCAAAGTCCTCTGGGCTTCCTTCCTGGGCGTGGCGGTGGGAGCCGCGCTCGGCGTGCTCTACGCGGCGGCGGGGAAGCGCCGGGACTCGGAGGCGCGCACCGCCTATCTCGACTCCTTCCGCTACGTGCTCGAGGGCGATCCGGACGCCGCGCTCGAGGCGCTCGCGCTCTCGGACGCTCGCCACCCCTCCGCCATCGCCACCGCGGTCGCGCTCGGGACGCTCTTTCGCAAGCGGGGCGAGTGGGGGCGCGCGATCCGCATCCACGAATCCCTGCTGCGATCGCCACACCTCGGCCCCGAGTGGAAGGCCACGGTCGCCCTGGAGCTCGGCATGGACTTTCGCGGTGCGGGCATGGTCTCGCAGGCCACCGAGGTGCTCGAGGGGCTCGTCGCGCGCAACCCCGGCCACCAGGAGGCGCTGCTCATCCTCCGGCAGATGTGCGAGGAGAGCGGCGAATGGGAGAAGGCGCTCGGCTACCACGAGAGCTGGGAGGCGGTGGCGGGGAGCTCCCCCTCGGTGCGCTGCCACCTCCTCGTGTCGCTCGCGCGGGCGAAGCTGCACGCCGGGGAGATGGAGGTCGTGCCCTCCCTCCTCGAACGCGCGCGGGTCTGTGATCCGCATTCCATCCACCTCCGCCTGCTCGAAGCGGAGCTCGCGCTCGCCCGCGGCGAGAGGGCGGAGGTGTGGCGGCACGCGGCGGCCATCGTCGACCTCAAGCCCGCGCTGGTCTTCCACGTCCTGCCGCTGGTGGAGCGCGCCAGCCCCGGGCAGGGGATCGCCTTCCTCGAGGAGAGGCTCGGCCGCGCTCCCGCGAATCGCTTCCTGCGCCTGGCCCTCGTCCGTCGCCTGCAGGAGGAGGGGCAGGGCGACCGCGCCGCCTCCATCCTGCGCAAGCTCCTCGAGGAGGTGCCCGAGTGGATGGAGGCGCGGCAGGCGCTCGGGCGCATCCTCCTCGAGGGGGGCGACGCGGAGGCGTTGCGCACCCACCTCGGTTCACTCCTCCTCGACGCGGGCAAGGGCCGGCGTTTCTTCTCCTGCCGGCGCTGCGAGGTGGAGCTGGGGGAGTTCTTCTTTCGCTGTCCGCGCTGCTTCGCCTGGGATTCGATCGACGAAGCTGCCATCTCCCCGCCGAACGTGGTATCCCGCCCGCACGTGACGAATGGACCGACTCGGACCGGGTCGGGATAGAGGTTTGGGAAGATGCGGGAAAAGGTGCGGCGACTCTTCGTGGAGGCCATCGAACGGGCGGTGCTGGCGGGTGCCCTGCCGGACGAGGCGAGGACCGTGGATTTCGCGGTGGACTCGCCCCGCAATCCGGAGCACGGCGACTTCGCGGTCAACGCGGCGATGGTCCTCGCCAAGACGGCGAAGAAGCCGCCGCGCGAGGTCGCCCAGGTCCTGCTCGATCACCTGCGCGACGACGAGGCGCTCCTCGCCTCCACGGAGATCGCGGGCCCCGGATTCGTCAACGTGCGGCTCGATCCCGCCTTCTTCATCCGCGCGCTGCGTGCGGTCGAGGAGCAGGGTGAGCGCTTCGGCCACGTGGACGTGGGCGCCGGCGAGCGGGTGCTGGTCGAGTACGTCTCCGCCAATCCGACCGGGCCGATGCACGTGGGGCATGGCCGCGGCGCCGTGACCGGCGACGCGGTGGCGCGCATCCTCGCCGCCGCCGGCTTCGACGTCACCCGCGAGTACTACGTCAACGACGCCGGCGGGCAGATCACCGCCCTGGCGCGTTCCACCTTCATCCGCGCGCGCGAGATCTGGAAGGAGACGCATCCCGACGCCGTCTTCGCGGAGGGGCCGACGGAGCTCGGAGAGGACGACTACAAGGGCGACTACATCAAAGACGTGGCCCGCGAGGTGATGCGTGGGTGGAGCGAGGAGGAGACCGCCGCCATCCTCACCGGCCCCTTCGAGCCCCACCGGGACCGCATCGCCCGCGCCGCCGTGCAGGTCGTGCTGAAGCAGATGATCGAGCCGGATCTCGAGAAGCTCGGCATCCGCTTCGACTCGTGGTTCTCGGAGACGAGCCTGCACGAGAGCCGGGCCGTCGAGCGCGCCATCGAGGAGCTCGAGGACCGCGGCTTCGTGGAGACGAAGGTGCTGCCGCCGCCCAAGGGCTTCGAGCGGGACGAGGCGGAGGCCGACGACCGGCCGCAGCTCGTCTTCCGCTCGACCGACTTCGGCGACGACGCCGACCGCCCGCTGCGCAAGGCCGACGGCAGCTACACCTACTTCGCGGGCGACGTGGCCTACCACTGGAACAAGCTGCAGCGGGGCTACGACCGGCTCATCAACGTCTGGGGCGCCGATCACGCCGGCTACGTGCCGCGGGTGCGCGCGGCCATCCAGGCGCTGGGACGGCCTGCCGACGCGCTGGAGGTGATCCTCGTCCAGATGGTCAACCTCCTCAAGAACGGCGAGCCGGTGCGGATGGGCAAGCGCTCCGGCAACTTCATCCGGCTCCGCTGGCTGCTCGACGAGGTGGGGCCCGACGCGGTGCGCGTCTTTTTCCTGATGCGGCGCAACGACGCGATGCTCGACTTCGACGTCGATCTCGCGAAGACGCAGAGCAAGGACAACCCGGTCTTCTACGTCCAGTACGGGCACGCGCGCTGCGCGTCCATCCTCCGCCGCGCGGTGGAGGCGGGGCTGCCGCGTCCGGGCTTTCGGCCGGAACACAGCCAGTACCTCACCATGCCGGAAGAGGTGGATCTGGCGAAGCGGATCCTCGCCTTCCCCGAGTTCGTGGCCGCCGCGGCGCGCACCCGTGAGCCGCACCGGATCGTCTACTACATCCAGGAGACCACCGCGCTCTTCCAGCACTACTACGAAGTCGGCAAGCGCCGGGGCGAGAAGGTGATCTCCGAGGACGTGGAGAAGACGGCCGCGAGGCTGTATCTGATCGCCTGTATGAAGAGGGTCTTCGCCAATGCCTTGGCCCTGCTCGGCGTCTCGGCGCCGGAGCGGATGGAGAGGCTCGACGAGGAGGGGGAATGAAGGATCGTCCGTCGCGGCAGCCCGGGATCGTGCTCGAGAACCGCGAGGTGGTGGGCCTGGTGGTGGGCTCCCTCGTGGTGCTCGGGGTCGTCTTCTACCTCGGCGTCAGCGTGGGCAAGGGTTTGGCGCAGCAGCCCGCCGAACCGAATCGCCCGCTCGAGGACCTCGACCGGCAGGCCGAGGAAAGCCTGAAGGTGGAGCTCACCTTCGCCGAGAAGCTGACCGAGACGCCTCCCGCCAAGGCGCCCGAAGCCCGGCCGGCGGCGGCCCCGCCGAAAGAGCCCAAGGCGGAGGTGCCCGCGCCCGCGCGGCAGCCGGCTCCGGAACCCGAAGCCGAGCCCGAACCCGCGGTCGCGAAGCCGGCGGAGGTGGCGGCCGTCACGCCGCCGCCCGCCCCGGAGCCGCGCCCCAACCCGCCTGCGCCCCCGGCCGAGGCCAATGCCGCCCCGCGTTTCACGGTGCAGCTCGCCTCTTTTCCGAGCCGGGCCGAGGCGGAGGCCTTCGCGGAGCGGCTGCGCGCGAGCGGGCTCTCGCCCCGGATCGTCGCGGCGGAGATTCCGGAGAAGGGAACGTACTATCGCGTCAGGGTGGGCAGCTTCCCCGGGCGGGACGAGGCCAACCGGTACCTGGACGACTTGCGGAGGGAAGGGCGCTTCGACGGCATCGTCATGCCCGCGGACGAATGATGGACGTCAAGAGGGTGGAAAAGCCCTGGGGCCACGAAATCTGGTGGGCCCATACGGACCGCTACGTGGGGAAGATCCTCTTCGTGAAGGCCGGCCACCAGCTCTCGCTCCAGTACCACGAGAAGAAGGACGAGACCGTCTACCTCCACCGGGGTTCGGTCATCCTCACGGTGGAGGAAGACGGCGTGCTCGTGGAGAAGCGGCTTTTCTCCGGGGACGCCTACCACATCCGTCCGGGGATCCGGCACAGGATGCGCGCCCTGGAGGACAGCGAGATCCTGGAGGCCTCCACGCCCGAGGTGGACGACGTCGTGCGCCTCGAGGACGCCTATGGGCGCGCGGATCGATCCCGGCGGGGCGATGAGGTAGCGTGAAGGCGATGGGCCGCAAGAAGATCAGCACG
>DATGOH010000058.1:0-4372 GCA_035306165.1 Ferdinandcohnia sp. | reverse complement strand
CGTTCTCCACCTCCACCTCGCCTTCGAGGAGGTGGTCCTTTCCGCGCCGGAGGATGGCGTAGCGCCCGGGGCGCAGGGCGAGGCGCGCCCCGGGCGCGTCGGCGACGACTTCAGCCACCACACCCCCGCGCGGCAGGGCATCGCGCACCACCCAAACGCCGTCGTCCGGAAGAACGAGAAGGCCCATGTTGCGCGCCGAGATCGGACGACTCAGCACGATGTCGTCGCGGCCGCCGAGGTCGAAGCGGTAGGTCGGGTGCTGGGGGCCGACGCGCGTGGAGGAGGAGACCGCGAGCGTTCGTTCGGAGCTGTAGGCGAAGGCCTCGCCGAGGGTGATGAGCCCGTTGCCGTCGCGATCCGCCGCCCCGAGGAGAGCCGACACCAGATGATGCGTGAAAATGGAGGCGCCGAGCTCGTCGGACTCCTGCGCGTCCTCGCTGGCGGAACTCGAGGTGAGGATGGCCAATCCCTCCGCCGTGCCGCGCTCGAAGGCGATGTCGAACTCCGGCACCGGCGTGCCGCCCTTGACGCGCGTGATCGCACCCGATTGGCAGGCGTCGACCACGAGAACGCGCGAGCGCGCGGGCGAACCCGCGACGAGATTCTTGAGCTCCGTGAGATCGAGCTGTGTCCCGTAGAGGTGGATCGCCCGCGCGTCGCCGTGCCCGGAGTAGTAGACGAAGATGAGCGAGGGGCCGGGCTCCTCGCGGATGCGCGCGTTGAGTTCGATGAGCGCCTGCCGGACCGACGACGCATCCGTGCGCGTGAGGAGGACCACGTCGCCGGGCGCAAAGCCCCCCACGTCGCGCAGCACCGCCGCCATGCGCGCGGCGTCCGTCTCCGCATAGCGGAGCGGCTCGTGGTGGGGACCACCGACGTTCGCGCCGATGACCACGGCATGGCGGCGCGCCGCTTCCGCGGGCGCCGCCAGCAGCATCAGGGCCAGCGCACCGACCAACGCTCTCATGGTGTGGCTTCTTTGCGGATCAGGATCGACGACTGGGCGCAACCCGGTGCATCGAGTCGCAGCTCTCTCGACGGATCGCCCCGCGCCTGCCGGAGCGCTTCCGCGCCGATCGCGAGGAGCCGCGTCCGCCCGAGCGGCTCGTCGCAGAAGAGGGCCACGATCCGCTCCGGCCCGAGCGTCTCGTCGAGCCGAATCGCCCCGGGCAGGAGCTGCGGACCCTCCGCCTCGATCGCCACCTCGTCCACGTAGGGCGTGACCACGCCTGCGGCGTCGATTCCCAGCACCGCCACGATGCGCGGCTCCTCCGTGCGCACCTCGAAGCGAATCGCGTCGCCCGGCGCGAGGACGTCGCCGGGAAGGACGGGGTGGATCGTTCCATCCGCGCGACGCGCGATCACCGAGAACGACGGCCCGCCCTTGGTGCGCACCCCGGGCGCGTCGGTGGGGGAGGGAAGCGCGGCGGGGACGAGGACCACGGCGAAAGAGGCCGCCGCTGCGGCGGCCAGCAGACCCAGGGCGGTGCGCCAGGCCCGGCGTGGGGCGCGCCGGGGCAGCCGCAGCTGCACGTCGAATTCGAGCGCTTGCCGGTCGAGCTCGCGCTTGCGGCGGGCGCAGACGAGGCACTGGCGCACGTGCGCCTCGCCGCGCGCCATTTCGAGCTCCGAGAGCTCGCCGACGCGCCAACGGTCGAGGAAGAGGTCGGAGAGGCAGGCTTCGTTTCTCATCGCACCACCTCCAGCGGCGCGGCCGCCGCCAGGGCGAGCCGGCGGAATTCCTCCAGCCGGTAGCCGATCGTGCGGCGGGACACCCCCATGATCTGGGCGATCTCGGCGTGCGTCATGTGGTCCACGTGGTAGTACACCGCGATCGCCCACAGCTCCTCGGGGACGCGTTGCAGGATCGCTTCGAGCGTGAGTCGCGCCTCCGCCGTCGACGGGGTCGTGCCGCCCGTCTCGGCACCGACCGCCCCGACCTCCGGATCCATCTCCTTCGCGCGCTCCTCCAGGATCGCCGCGCGCCGGCGGCCGTCCCGCAGCCGGTTCAGGCAGAGGTTCGTCGTGATGCGGTAGATCCAGGTCATCGGCGAGGCCTCACCCCGAAAGCTCCCCCGCTGCTCCACGACCCGGACGAAGACCTCCTGCAGCACGTCCTGCGCCGCTTCCTCGTCGCCCAGAATCGCCCGCGCCCGGCGCAGCACCACCGGCCCGTAGCGCCGGTACAGCTCGTCGATCGTGGAGGCGTCCATACCTCTCCCATTGGACACGTCCGCCGCGCAGTTGGGCAACGGGACCGCTCGTGCGCTCGCGGGATTCGGCTGCTCCTCCTGCCCGAACCGCTCATCGCTCCGCCGTTCGTCTCGGGAAGTCTTCGGCGCGGTGGAAAGAATCGTGACGACGGCCGGGAGAACCGAACGAGTCGAGCGGCTCGGTGCTCTCGCTCGAGGCCCCGTTTCGCTTCCTTGAAAAATCTCGCTCGAACATGGCTCGCTCGAGGCGGGCCTCATTGGAGGATGATCGGGGTGGGGCCCATCACGATCCGTCGGGCAGGTCCAGGAGCTCGTCGCCGGGGAGGTGCAGCTCGACCACCGTGCCGACCGGGACTTCCGTGTTCCAGTAGACCTTGCCGACCCCTTCCGCGCGGTAGCCGGGCGCGTCGCCGCCGGCAGGGACGAACTGCACCGGGACGCCGTTGACCAGGATCGTGGCCGGGCGCCGAGCCGTCGCCTTGCGCAGCGCTTCGAGGATCCGGGGGTGCTCGGCGAGATCCCTCTCCCACAGGATCTCGTCACGCCGTTCGAAGAGCTTCACCCAAGCCCTCCTTTCCGCGCCCAGCCTAGCCCGGCCGCCTGCGCCGCGCACGCTCCGATCGTCAGCGGTTGCCCGCCTCGAGGAGGTCGACCAGGCGTGCCCGCCAACGGCGGATCGCGTCCCGCTCGTCCATGTAGTCCTCGTAGACCTGCCCGTAAGGCGTGGTGGCGAGACGCCGCTTCAGGTCCGCCTCGCGCGCGTCCAGCGAGTCGAGGTATCGCTTGATCACCTCCGGTGGCATCCCTCCGGCCGCGTGCGCGCATTCCGCGGCGCAGACTTTCTCCCCCGGCGCGAGCAGGCGGTGGAAGAGATCCATGATGCTCTCCAGCACCTTGATCTCGATCTTCTGCCCGTAGCGCCATTCGTGTGCGCGCACGTGCGCGTCCGGGGCCGCGTCCGGGCCGGGAAAGGCCTCGGCCCTGCGCATCGTTCGCCGGGCCAACTCCTCGTGCATGCTCCGCCAGTAGAGCGCCACCGCTCGACCGTCGAGCGGCCATGCCGGCAGCTCGTTCGTGCCCTCCGCCTCCGGGATGAAGTAGCAGCCGAGGCGCGGCACCACCCACTCCGTCTTGACCCACTTCTCGACCATGGTGACCTCCGCTCGTCATCCATGGACGCTCGGAGGCGGTCGAACCTTGCAGACGACGGCCCAGCCCCTTCCCAGCCAAGCGGTGTCTGTGTCCATGGGCGTGGGCGGCCGTGTTCGGCGAGAGGGTGCCAGAAGTCTGCTATGAGCGGTGAATAGGAGCGCTTTCGGATCGTCTGGCAGCGGCGACGATGCCGACGAGGTGAGAATCGACCATGGTTCGAGAGAGAGGTGGGTGCAAGGCGAGAGCGAGGTGTTCGAGGCCAAGGGTCGTAGCGCGGTCTCCGGCCTCCTCGCGGACGAGTCCTTCCGGTTGGGCCCCTTCGCCGTCCAGGACGTCGACCGGAACGCGACCACCGGCCGGGAATCCGCCTTTGGCGTGCGCGCGGGCGACGAGTATTTCTGGAGGGTGGGCAAGGAGAAGCTGCGCGGCGGCTACACCTTCCGTTTCACCGAGGGCGGCGAGACGCTCGAGGCCGAATGCCGCACCTTCACCGACCGCGACAAGGTGACGCACTTCGGCTTGGAGTCGATCGAGGAGACGGCCCGCCTGCGCTGCGCCTGCCAGGGAGCCGATCGGACCGCCACCCTCGACCTGCGCCTGACGGGCCGTAAGCCGTCCGGCTCCGTCGTCCTCGCCGGCCAGACTTTCGAGATGACCAGCGTCACGACCGCCAACACCAGCTTCGCCCCCGCCGAGCCCGTCGGCTTCCGCGTCGACGGCGCCGACGGGCCGCTGGGCGCCGTCGAGGTCCTCCATCCAGGCCGCGTCTGGCTCTCCAAGAAGCTCGACCCCGAGGATATCCTGTCGCCCAGGGCTATTGCCCCTGCTGGCTTCCCTCGGAGCCCTCGTTGTAAGGAGGTTCTCGCTGAGAGGCTGATCTATGGGAGCGGTTCGGTGCCCTCGGCGAGAATTTTGATGTAGGGGGTGTAGGCGAAGACGCGGTTGCGGGAGTAGCCGGTGAGCTCCTGCGCGATCCCGAGCGACTCCAGGCGTGCCATGGCGGCGCT
>DATGOH010000057.1:0-2718 GCA_035306165.1 Ferdinandcohnia sp. | reverse complement strand
GCGGCCAGAGCCTTCTTCTTCCTCTTGACGGAGGGCTTTTCGTAGTACTCGCGCTTGCGGATTTCCGAGAGGATCCCAGCCTTCTCGCACTGCTTCTTGAAGCGCTTCAGCGCGTTCTCGAAGCTTTCGCCCTCTCGCACGCGTACGCCTGGCATTCGCTACGTCACCTCCCCTCTCGCCAAGATTTCCGCCCGAAGGCGGATGGAACGAAGGTTGGCCCGACGGACCGACCGAAACCGAGCGACTATAGGCCGCCTGCTGGGCCTGTCAAGGGCCTCGGGGCCGCGGGCGAGGCATCCTCTACCGCCGCCGACCGACCGGATCAAGGAGTTTCGGAGGCGGGTTTCGCGTCGGCTTCTTCGGTCGTCGGAGGCGACGCGCGCCCGCCCGGCCGGTACGCGGGCCGCGGCCGAAGCAGCGGCTGCGGATCGTCCTCGACGCGCCGCTCGCACGCTTCGAGCCGTCGCAACAGGTCGAGGATCTTCGGGTCGTGGGGAGCCTCGTCGGGATCCTTCCCCGTCGCCTCCAGCTCCTCCGGCCGTCGCTCGACGACGTGGCGCGGGATCTCCAGGTCCTCGAGGCGCACCTCGATCGGAGGCGGGATGCAGTCCTCGTCGTCGGGATGCTCGGCGCAGCGCTGCAGGCTCATGAGCTGGCGGAGCGCCTGCGCATCCTCGGCATTCTCCACCCAGGCGAAGGCGTCGCGCTCCGCTGCGAGGCGTCGCAGATAGTCCTGCCGCTTCTCGATCGCGCGGCGGATCTCCGCGCAAGGATCGGCGTCGGGCGCGGACGCCGCGTCCTCCGACGCCGAAGCGGAGGTGAAGGCGCAAAGAAGGGGGAGGGCGAAAAGGAGGCGGTGCCTCATCCCTCGGAGGGCTTGTGGCGGTTGACGCGGTCGCGCAGCTCCTTGCCGGTGCGGAAGAGGATGCCGCGCTTGGGCTTGACCTCGATCCGCTCCCCGGTCTTCGGATTGCGGCCCACGTAGCCGTCGTATTCCTTCACGTGGAAGGCGCCGAAGCCCCGGATCTCGATGTTTTCTCCCCGGCAGAGCGAGGCCTTCATCGAGTCGAAGAGGCTTTCGATGGCCGCCTCCGCCTGCTTCTGGGTCAGGCCGTTCTTCTGCACGAGCGTGGCGATGAGATCGGACTTCAGCATGTCCTGACTCGTAGCAGAGGCACGGCCGCAAACTCAAGTTGCGGTCTTCTCCGACGCCGTCGCCTCCGCCTCGGCGGCCCGTTCCGCGGGTTTCGGCTCCTCTTCGGCGACCTTTTCCGGAGGATTCGACGCCGCCGCGGCGACGCCGTCCTCCTGCACGGCCCCCGCGGTCTTCTCCGCCGATTTCGGTGCAGCCTCGGCCGTCTTCGCCCGGGGCCGCTCGGCGGACGGCGGCTCGGCGCCGTTCGCCGCCTGGGGCGCACTCGCCTCGGTCCGCTGGGCCGGCGGGTTGCGCGGGGAGACGGGGCGCTGCGGCCTCGGCCGGTCCTGCCGCCCCACGAAGTCGAACTGCTCGATGTGGTAGTGCTGCTGCGGCCGCACCTGGATCGTCTTGTTGAACTTGTTCATCAGGTGCCGGAGGTTGTCGCGCTCCTCTCCCTGCAGCAGTTTCGCCACCTCCGGGTGGCAGTTGACCACCAGCGTCGGCTCGCGGAAGGCGTTCGCCTCGCGGCGGATCTCGCGGAAGATCTCGTAGGCGACCGTCTCGCGGCTCTTCACCGTGCCGCGGCCGTCGCAGTAGGGGCAGGGCTCGGTGAGCATGCGGCCGATCGATTCGCGTACGCGCTTGCGCGTCATCTCGACCAGGCCGAGCTCGGAGATCTTGAGGACGTTGGTCTTCGCCTTGTCCTTGCCGAGCGCTTCTTGCAGGGCCTTGAACACCTTGTCGCGGTTCTGGCCCTTGTCCATGTCGATGAAGTCGATGATGATGATGCCGCCGATGTTCCGCAGGCGGAGCTGGTAGACGATCTCCTTGGCGGCTTCGATGTTGATCTTGGTGATCGTCTCCTCGAGCGACTTCTTGCCGACGTAGCGGCCCGAGTTGACGTCGATGGCGGTGAGCGCCTCCGCCTGATCGATGACGATGTAGCCGCCGCTCTTGAGCCAGACCTTGCGCTGCTGCGCGCGCTGCAGCTCGTGCTCGATGCCGTAGGCGTCGAAGATCGGCTCCTCGCCCGTGTACAGCTCCACGTGATCCGCGAGCGCCGGATCGGTGGCCTTCACGAAGCGCATGATGCGCTCGTACTGTTCGCGATCGTCGATCACGAGCTTCTCGACGTCCGCGGAGAAGAGGTCGCGCGTTGCGCGCAGCACGATGTCGAGATCGGGGTGCAGGAGGGTGGGGCCGGTGGGCTTCTCCTTCTTGCGGACGATCTCGCTCCAGATGTGCATCAAGAAGCGCGCGTCGGCCTGGAGCTTCTCGGCGGGCACGCCTTCGGCGACGGTGCGCACGATGAAGCCCGTCCCCGGCGGGCGGATCGCCTCCACGATCTCGCGCAGCCGCTTGCGCTCCTTGTCGTTCTCGATGCGCCGCGAGATGCCGATGTGATCCACCGTCGGCTTGAAGACCAGGTGCCGGCCGGGGATGGAGATGTGGCAGGAGATGCGGGCGCCCTTGGTCCCGATCGGATCCTTGACGACCTGGACCAGGATCTCCTGTCCCTCCTTGAGCAGGTCCTGGATGTTGACCTCGCCCTCGGTGCCATTCGGCGCGCGGGGGGCGCG
>DATGOH010000056.1:0-9746 GCA_035306165.1 Ferdinandcohnia sp. | reverse complement strand
CGCGGCGAGGAGGCCTTCCACTACGTCTCGCGCAAGAAGAAGCTCCTTCGGATGTACCTGACCAAGGAGCAGATCGCGGCGCTGGAGGCGGGCGAGCTGGCGATCATCGACAAGCCCACACCGGCGGAACTCGTGCAGGTGCTCGTTCCGCGGGAGGCGGCGGAGCAGGCGCTCGCGATCGATCCGCGCGCGCTCCGCTTCTACAACCGCGGACCGGGCGCGACCTACGGCTTCGTGGGCGACGCCGATGCGGCCGGAGACGCTCCCGCGGAGGCCAACGAGGGTGCCGCGGACGAGGCGGCGTCCGACTGACGCCCTGCGCCCCGACGCGCTTGCGCCAAGACCTTGGCCGGGTTAATCGGGGCGCGACATGGCCACCCAACCTTCCAAGCAGCTCGAGACCTTTCCGAATCCGCGGCCGGGACGGCGCTACGAGATCGCCTTCGATGCGCCGGAGTTCACCTGCCTCTGCCCGCTGACGGGCCAACCGGATTTCGCGCACATCAAGATCCGCTACGTGCCGGACCAGAAGTGCGTGGAGCTCAAGAGCCTCAAGCTCTACTTCTGGAGCTACCGCAACGAGGGCGCGTTCCACGAAGCGGTGACCAACCAAATCCTCGACGATCTGGTGGCCGCCATGGACCCCTTCTTCTGCGAGGTGGTCGGCGACTTCTTCGTGCGCGGCGGCATCCGCACGGTGGTGACGGCGCGCTACGAAAAGGACTCCGGCCAGGCGAAGAACGACTAACCCGTGACCATGGCGGGGGCGCCGGCGGGCACGCTCTCCTCCCGCTCGAGCCGATGCTCCTGGATGGCGAAGTTCCCGCCCGCGCGCGACTCCACGAACAGAAAGCCCTCGCGGCTGCGCGAGGTCGAGCTTCCGCCGCAGACGATGAGCGGCCCGCCCTCGATGGCGTAGTCGTAGCGGTGGTGGATGTGGCCGCAGAAGATCGCGTGCACGCCCGCGATCCGGCAGGCCTCGATGAGCGGCTCGGCGTCGAGCAGGCCGTGCGCACGGCGATCGAGGCGACCGTCGGGCCGAAGGGGCGCGTGGTGTACCACCACGACCACGTTGCGGCCGCGCATGGCCGGGTCGGCGCAGGCGCGGACGAGCGCGGCGATCTGCGCCTCGCCCACGCGGCCGGCGGCGATGCCCGGCACCGGAGGCACCCGCGCCGAGTTGAGACCGACGACGGCCAGCTCGTCGCCGACCATCCGCACCATCGGCCACGGCCCCTCCACCTGGTAGCGCGGTAGATCGGAGTGGAGAAGGTGGCCGAACCACCTCTCGAAGCGGCGCTTGGTCACGCTGCCGGGCGTGAAGACGTCGTGGTTGCCGGGGACGACGGTGAGCCGGCGCGGATCGTCGCCGAGGGCGCCGAGGACGTTCTTGACGCGCTCGAACTCCTCGTCGACCGCCAGCGCGGTGAGATCGCCGGAGAGGATGACGTGGTCGAAGCCGCCCTCCGCCTCGGCGCGCCGGAGGATCTCCTCCAGGGTTTGGGGCGCCTCGCGGAAGCGCTGGGCGCGCTTGGCGAGCTTGAGTTCGAGCTGGGCGACCAGCCGTCTCCAGCCGATCTCCCCCCACACGCTCCGTTCGTAGTCGACCTGGACGTGGACGTCCGAAATGTGAAGCAACCGCAAGATCCGACCGACCTTCCCGACGGCTGGGAGGGGGTCGGCGAGCGACCCGCTCCTGGCTGCTGCATGACAAGCTAGAGACGAGCAGGCGAGCCGTGAACCGCTCGCCCCCTGGCGAGTCGCCCGCGGAGAGAACCCGCCGAGGGATCGCGACCTTCCCCCCTTACCATGGCGCACTGCGTTGCCGCACCTGGGCCCGGCCGGCTATCCTGCGGCGAAGCGGCATGAGCCCGGCGCAGGTCATCCCCCATCCAGGCGACGAGCCGGACCTCCTCACCTTCCTCGCCGCGCGGTCGGCGGTGCATCTGCCGATGCTCGCGGCCCTCGAAGACGGCCGGGGGATCTTTCTCGGGGCGTGGGATCGCACGGGCGCGCTGCGCGGCGCAGCGCTTCTGGAAAGCGACGGTCTCGCCTACCTCTCCACCGAGGATCCGGGTGCGGCACGGACGCTGGGCAAGGCGCTCGCCCGAAGAAAAATCGATACACTCCTCGTGGATCGCGAGAGCGGGGAGCGCGCATGGCACGCGATGTCTCCCTTTTCCCCTCCCCGGCTTCTCCTCGACCAGGCGGTCTACGTGCTCGAGCCGGATGCCTTCGTGCCGGCGGACCCTCCGCTCCCTTTGCAACCGGCCCACCCCGACGAGCTCGAAGAGGTGGTGCAGGTGGCGAAGGCGATGTTCTGGGAGGAAGTGGGTCTTCCCCCCTACGAGCCGACACTGCGCGCCAACCTGCGCGAGGAGATCACCGACGGCTCGATCTTCGTGGCGCGCGAGGAGGGGACGCTCCTCTTTCTGGCGCGGGTGGCGGCGCGATGCTCCTTCGGCGCGGAGCTGCAGCGCGTCTTCACCGCGCCGACCCGGCGGCGCGAAGGGATCGCGTCGCGGGCGCTCGCCACGCTCTGCCAAGACCTGTTCTCGAGCCTTCCCCGGGTGGTGCTCCGGGTGAACGAAACCAACCAGCCGGCGATGCGCCTCTACCGCAAGCTGGGCTTTTCGCGGGTGGGACGCATCCGCCTCTACTGCCGCTGAAGGAGCCGACGATGAGCGATCTCGTTCGCCGCCAGGACGGAGACATTCTCTGGCTTCTGCTCGACCGCCCCGCCACCCGCAACGCGTTGACGCCTCGGCTCGCCGAGGACCTCGCCTTCGCCCTCGACCACGCGCGCCGCGATCCCTCCGTGCGCGCCGTGATCCTCGGCGGGGAAGGCGGGAGCTTCTGCTCGGGGATCGATCTCGGGGAGCTTCTCGGCATGCTCGGGGAGAACGCCGGTCCAAAGCAGCTCCGCGCGCTGTCGCGGCGCGTGCTCGCGGGCCAGCTCCACGGCGCGATCCGCGCGCTGTGGCATCTGCCCAAGCCGACGGTGGCGGCGATCGAGGGCGCGGCCGCGGGCTTCGGCCTCGATCTGGCGGCGGCCTGCGACCTGCGGGTGGTGCAGCGAGACGCCAAGCTCTCCTACACCTTCGTGCGCCGGGGACTCGTGCCGGACGGCGGGACGGGCGGCGTGCTCCCGCGGATCGTGGGGCTCGGACGCGCTCTCGAGCTGGTGCTGCTCGGCGACACCTTCGACGGGGTGCGGGCGGAGGCGATCGGCTTCGCCAACCGCGCGGTGGAGGCGGGCGAGGTGCGCGCGGAGGCGGAGCGTCTCGCCCGGCGCATGGCGGACAACGCCCCCCTCGCGGTGGCGGTGGCGAAGGCGCGGCTCAAGGCGGGCGAGAGCCTCGAAGAGGAGCTCGGCAAGGTGGTGGAGCTCGCGGCCGATCAGGCGGCGACCGCCGATGCCATGGAGGGCGTGGCGGCCTTCCTCGAGAAGCGCCCGCCGAAGTTCACGGGAAGGTGAGGTGGCGCTCTCGACCCGCGGGTGGTTTATTGCCCCGCCATGAAGCCACGCAGCGTCTTTTTCGGCACGCCCGAATTCGCCGTGCCCATCGCGCAGGCGACGTACGAGGTGACCGACCTGCAGGCCGTCGTCACCCAGCCCGACCGCCCCCGCGGACGCGGACGCGAGCTGCAGCCGCCTCCGGTGAAGGTCTGGGCCGCGGAACACGGCCTGCCCGTGTACCAGCCGACCAAACTCCGCGACGGCACGCTGCGGGAAACGCTCGCGGCCCATCGCCCCGACGTGGCGGTGGTGGCGGCCTACGGCCGCATCCTCCCCAAGGACATCCTCGAGCTCCCCGCGCGCGGCTGCTTGAACGTGCACGCATCGATCCTCCCCAAGTACCGCGGCGCCGCGCCGATCCAGTGGGCGATCGCCGAGGGTGAGACGAAGACGGGCGTGACCCTGATGCAGATGGACGAGGGGCTCGACACCGGAGACGTCCTCGCCGTGCTCGAGATCCCCATCGGGCCCGAGGACACCGGCGGGACGATGCACGACAAGCTGGCGGCGCTGGGCGCGGAGCTGGTGCGGACCTACCTGCCGCTCTTTCTCGAGGGCAAGCTCACGCCGCAGAAGCAGGACGACGCCCGCGCGACGCTCGCGCCCATCCTGCAAAAGGAAGACGGACGTCTCGATTTTCGCATGCCGGCCGAAGTCTTGGAGCGGCGGGTGCGCGGATTCTCGCCTTGGCCCGGCGCCTTCACCTACCTGCGCGGCGACGGCGAAGGCCTCCTGAAGATCCATCGCGCCCGGGCGCAGGCCGGCACCGCATCGGCCCGGCCGGGAACGGTGCTTTCCCTGCAGCCGCTCCTCGTGGCCGCTGGTGAGGGCAGCGCGCTGGAGATCCTCGAAGCGCAGCCGGAAGGCCGCCGCCGCATGACGGCGGAGGAGCTGCGCGCGGGGCGGTGGCTCCAAGAGGGAGCGCTCCTCGATCCGGATCGGCACGCATGAACGTTTGCATCGAAAAGGCGACGCGCCTTTCGGGCGAGGTGCGGCTGCCGGGGGACAAGAGCCTCTCGCACCGCGCGTTGATCTTCGGCGCGCTCTCCCACCGCCTCACCGAAATTCGAAACCTCGCGCCGGGAAAGGACGTGGAGGCGACCGCGCGCTGCCTACGCGCGCTGGGCGCGACGATCGAGCGCATCGACCACGGCGTGCGCATCCAGGGACCCAAGCGACTGCAGACGCCCACGGGCGTGCTCGATTGCGGTAACAGCGGCACCACCATGCGCCTTCTGTGCGGGGTGATCGCCGGCGCGAAGATCGCCGCCGTGCTCGACGGCGACGAAAGCCTGCGCCGCCGCCCGATGGGACGGGTTCTCGAACCGCTCCGCCGCCTCGGCGCGCGCTGCGAGGGCCGACGCGGCCCGAACGGCGAAGAGCTCGCGCCGCTCGTCTTCCACGCGGGCGGATCGCTCGTCGGCAAAGAGATCGCCATCCCGGTGGCGAGCGCGCAGGTCAAGAGTGCGCTCCTGTTGGCCGGCCTCCTTGCGGACGTGCCGGTGCGGGTGCGCGAGCCGGTCCTTTCGCGCGATCACACCGAGCGCATGCTCGCCGCCTTCGCTCCCGATGGTCGCCTTCCGCTGCGCCTCCCCGATGCGCTCGACATGCCGGGGGATCCCTCCTCCGCCGCCTTCCTCGCGGCGGCGGCGACATTCGTTCCCGATGCGGAACTCCTCCTCCTCGACATGAACGCGAACCCGACCCGCATCGGATGGGTCGAGGCCCTGCGGCGGATGGGTGGTCGCGTGGAGCTTCGCGACGAGCGGGTGGTCGCGGGCGAGCCGGTGGCGACGGTGGTGGTACGCCACGCGCGGCCGCTGCGCGCGATCCGCGTGGAAGCGGCCGAGGTCCCGGCGCTCATCGACGAGCTCCCCGTCCTCGCCGTGCTCGCCACGCAGGCCGAGGGAACGACGGAGATCCGCGGCGCACGAGAGCTCCGCGTGAAGGAATCCGATCGCATCGAGGCGATGGCGGAGGGGCTTTCGCGCCTCGGCGCGCGGATCGAGGCGCTCGACGACGGCCTGCGCATCCACGGCCCCACGCCGCTTCGCGGCGCACGGGTGCGGGCCCACGGCGACCACCGCGTGGCGATGAGCCTGGCGGTGGCGGGGCTCGTCGCCGAGGGACAGACGTGGATCGAGGGCGGCGAGTGGGCGGAGATCTCCTTCCCCGACTTCTACGACCTCCTCGAACGCCTCGGCGCCTGACGGGGGCGCATCGGCCACCCGGTCGAAGCCACGCCCATGCGCCCGCGCCCCGCCCCGACGTGATAGGTTGCCGATCGTGTCTTCCCCCCGGTCCAGCTTCGCCGTCATCGGCGATCCCGTGGAGCACTCGCTCTCGCCGCGCATCTTCGCGCACTTTTTCGCGGAGCTGGGCATCGACGCGCACTACACGGCGCTGCGCACGCCGGCGTCGGAGCTTCCCGCCCTCTTGCAACGCCTGCGGGCGGGAGTGCTCTCGGGGGTCTCCGTCACCCTTCCGCTCAAGGAGGCGATCCTTCCGCTGCTCGACGATCTGCATCCGACGGCGCGGCGGATCGGTGCGGTGAACTGCGTCGCGCGCACCGAGAAGGGCTTGGTCGGCTTCAACACGGACGCGCGGGGATTTCGGCTGAGCCTCGACCACGCCGGCGTCGCGCTGGCCGGGACGCGCGTGCTGTTGCTCGGCGCGGGCGGCGCGGCGCGGGCGGCCGCCTTCGCCACGACGCTCGCGGGCGCGAAGAGCCTGACCATCGCGAACCGCGATCCGGCGCGGGCCTTCCGCCTCGTCCGCGATCTCTGCCGGACCGGCTGGGCCTGGCCGGAGGGCGAGGCGCAGCGGGCCCTGGAGGCGGAAGGCTGGCGGCCCGGCGCGACCGGCCCCTCCGGGCAGTGCTTCGTCTCCTTCCTCCCGCTCGAAGCCCGCGCGCTCAGGCCGGTGCTCGCGCACGCACAGGTGGTGGTCAACGCCACCAGCGTGGGCCTTTCCGACGACGCGACGCCGCTGCCCACAGATCTGCAGCTCCGGCCCGATCAGACGGGGCTGGACATGGTCTACCGCCCGCTCCGCACGCGCTTCCTCCGCCAGGCGGAGGAGGCCGGCGCGAAGAGCGTGGACGGGCTTTGGATGCTCCTCTTCCAGGCGGCGGAGCAGCTCCGCATCTGGACCGGCGTGACGGCGCCGCCCGCGCTGGTCGAGAGGCTGCACCCCGCCCTTTCCCGAGAGATCGCAGGATGAGACGCCTTCGCTACCTCACCGCCGGGGAGAGCCACGGGCCTGCCCTCCTCGGCATCTTGGAGGGCCTTCCCGCGGGCCTTCCCCTCGAGGCCTCCGCCATCGACCGCGAGCTCGCGCGGCGGCAGCTCGGCTTCGGCCGCGGCGGCCGGATGAAGATCGAGCGCGATCGCGTGAAGATCCTCGGCGGCGTGCGCAAGGGGCGCACGCTCGGCTCGCCGCTCGGACTGCTCATCGAGAACCTCGACCACGCCAACTGGAAAGAGCGCATGGCGGTGGAACCGGGACCGCCGGATCCGGATCCGGTGCTGGTGCCGCGGCCCGGCCACGCCGACTTGCCGGGCGGGCTCAAGTACGGCCACACCCACGACCTGCGCAACGTGCTCGAGCGCGCCTCCGCCCGCGAGACGGCGATGCGCGTGGCGCTCGGCGCGGCGGCGAAGGCGCTGTTGCGCGAGTTCGGGATCACTGTGGGCTCCTACGTGCGCCGCATCGGCGCGGCGGAGGGCATCGGTTGGGAGGAGGTGGCGCCGAAGCTCGGCCGCTTCGACGCCGAGAAGCTCGCGCGACACGCCGACGGCTTTCGCACCCGCTCCCTCGACGAGGCCTCCGACGCGCGCATGGTCGAGGCGATCGAGGAGGCGATGCGCCGCAAGGAGACCCTCGGCGGCGAGGTGGAGGTGGTGGTCACGGGGCTCTTCTCCGGCCTCGGCTCGCATGTGCACGCCGACCGCCGCATCGACGCCCGCCTCGCCGACGCCCTCCTCTCCATCCCGGCGATCAAGGCCCTCTCCTTCGGTGCCGGCATCGAGAACGGCGCGGTCTATGGAAGCGAGGCGCACGATCCCATCGTCCTCGAGGACAACCGCCTGCGCCGCCTCTCCAACCGCGCGGGCGGGATCGAGGGGGGGATCACCAACGGCCAGCCTTTGGTGGTTCGCCTGGTGATGAAGCCTCTCTCCACCGTGCCGCGGCCCTTGCCCTCGGTGCACCTGGGCGAGCTGCGCCCCCACCAGGCGCACGTGGAGCGCACGGACGTCTGCGCCGTGCCCGCGGCGGGGGTGGTGGCGGAGGCGATGGTGGCGCTGGTGCTCGCCGACGCGCTCCTCGAAGCGACGGGGGGCGACCGCCTCGACGCCATGCGGCTGCCGGTGGCGCGGATGCGGATGGCCGACCGCGCGCGACTCGGCCACGTCTTCCTCCTCGGCCCGCCGGGCACCGGCAAGTCGGCGGCGGGGCTCATCCTCGCCGAGCGCCTCGGAATGCCCTTCATCGACCTGGACGCGCGCATCGAGGCGCGCGCAGAGGCCTCCATCCGCACGCTGTTCGAAACGCTCGGCGAGCCCGGCTTTCGCGCGCTGGAGGCGGAGGCACTCGCGGAGGTCTGCGCCCGCGCGCCGGCGGTGGTCGCGCTCGGCGGCGGTGCGGTCACGCGCGAGGGCGCGTGGCGGCGGATGTGGCAGGTCGGCGTGACGGTGCTGCTCGAGACGCCGGTCCGGGAGATCGCCCGCCGCCTCAGCCGCGCCGAGATCGAGGCGCGCCCGCTGCTCGCGGGCGGCGATCCCGAGGAGCGGCTCGCGCGGATCGTCGCGGAGCGGCTGGCCTGGTTCGAGCGCGCCGATCTGCGCATCCCCACCACCGGCCTCTCGCCGGAGCAGGTGGCCGGCGCCATCGTCGGCCTGCTCCGGCAGGTGGAGGGGCCGCTGGTCCCGCGGAGTCGGTGATGGAGCGCATCCTCGTTCGGTCCGGTGCAGGCGCCTATCCGGTCCTGGTGGGCGAAGGCCTGCTCGAACGGCTCGGCGAACTCTTGGAAGCGGAGGGGATCGCCGGGCGCTTCGCCCTCTTCGCCGACGAAGCGGTGCTCGCGCTGCACGGCGCAGCGGTGCGGGCGGCACTTCCGGACGCGGCGATCTGCACCGTCCCCTCCGGCGAGGCCGCCAAGACCCTCGCCTGGGCGGAGCGGCTCTGGGGTTTTCTCATCGAGGGCGGCTTCGGCCGCAACGACGTTGCGGTCGCGCTGGGCGGTGGCGCCACCTTGGACCTCGTGGGCTTCGTGGCCGCCACCTACCACCGCGGGATGCCGGTCGTGCACCTTCCCACCACGCTGCTCGCGCAGGTGGATGCCTCGGTGGGCGGCAAGACCGCGATCGATCATCCGCTCGGCAAGAATCTCGTGGGCGCCTTCCACCCGCCGCGAATGGTGGTGGCGGACCTCGCGACCCTCCGCACGCTCCCGGCGCGGGAGCGGTGGGCGGGGCTGGCCGAGGTGGCGAAGGCGGCGCTCATTGCCGATCTCGATCTCCTCGCCCGGCTCGAAGCGGATCTCGAAGCGCTCGCCGAGGGCGCGCCGGAGCGGCTCGGGCCGGTGGTGGCGCGCGCGATCGCCATCAAGGCGGAGGTGGTCGAGCAGGACGAGCGCGACCACGGCCTGCGGCAGATCCTCAATTTCGGCCACACCCTCGGCCATGCGCTCGAGGCGGCGCTCGGCTATCGGGAGCTTCTGCACGGCGAGGCGGTGGTTCTGGGGATGCGAGCGGCGGTGCACCTTTCGTGCGCGCTCGGACACCTCACACCCGAAGAGGTGGAACGCGCACGGGCGCTGCTTGCCCGCTTTCCGCTTCCGCGGGTCGAATTTCCACCGGCCTCGGCGGTGCTTTCCGCCGCTCGCCGCGACAAGAAGGGCCCGCGCGCCTTCGTGACCATCGGCCCTCTGGGCAAGGCGCGGGTCGAACGGGTGGGCGAGGACCTCCTTTCGAGAGCGCTCGAAACGGTGTACCCATGCTGAGCCGATGCGTGGAAAGGTCCTCGTCCTCCATGGTCCGAACCTGAACCTCCTCGGGGAGCGCGAGCCGGAGCTCTACGGGCGGCTCACCCTGGCCGAGCTCGACGCCCGCCTCGTGGAGGAGGGGCGGCGCCTGGGCCTGGAGGTCCGTTGCATGCAGTCCAACCACGAGGGGGTGCTCATCGACGCCATCCACGAAGCCCGCCGCTGGATGGACGCGCTCGT
>DATGOH010000055.1:0-6651 GCA_035306165.1 Ferdinandcohnia sp. | reverse complement strand
TGACGCAGGCCTGCAAAAGGAGCGCGCCGAGGGCGAAAGAGAGCGTGCGCAGAAGGTTCATCGCTGCCTCCTCGTGGTGCGAAAGGGCCGCTCGTGGGCGGCCACGTCACCTTGGACGGAGGCGCCGCGACTTTCTTCAACCGATCGTGGCGGATTCGTTCAGCTCGCGCTGGGCAGCACCACCACGGTGCTCTTGCCGTGCCCCATCGGGCACTGGAAGCGGATCTCCCCCGGCGCCTCCGGCGTCAGCACGATCTCCACCGGCTCGCCCACCGGCAGCGGCTTCTCGATGCCGAGCGCGGGAAAGACCACGCCGTCCATGCAGGTCTTCTCCACCGTTCGCGTGAAGAGGAGCTTCACGGGCTTTCCGGCCTCCACCCAGATCTTCGAGGGCGAAAATCCCTTTTCGTTCGCCACGATCTCGATCTGGCCCGCCGCGTTCGTCGGCGTCGGCGTGGGTGCGGCCTTCGCCGCGGACGGCTGTGCGGGCGTGGGTGCGGGCGCCTTCGATTCGGAGGTGCAGGCGAAGAGGAGAGCGCCGAGCAGGAAGGGGAGCGTTCGCATTCTCATGGCAAGACCTCGTCGAGTGGGCGGGGCGCAGTGTACAACAAGCGAGCGGCGCGCATCCTCCCGCGCCGGCTCCTCGGATTGACAGCCCGGCGCGGCCGGGCTACGGGATCGTCCCGATGTTCCGTCGCCGAAAGACCTATGCGTGGATCGCAGCCCTCGGGATGCTCGTGCATCTCGGCGCGGCCGGCGCCGAGGTCTGGTGCAAGGCGATGGGACTGATGGCGGCGAGCTGCTGCCCGGACACCCCGAGCGAGCATCCCGAGATCGTCGCTCCCTCGGATTGTTGCCGGCCCGCCCTCGAGGCGCCGGAGACCGGCCGCGGCGAGCCCAACTTCGAACCGGCGCCGGTCGTGGCATCCCTCCCGTGGGACGAGGTGCTGCCGCCGGATCCCGCGCGGCCCGCGCCTGCCCTGGACCTCGAGCCGCGCGCCACGCCACCGCCCATCCGCCTCCTCTCCACCATCGTCCTCCTCCGTTGAGCCCACCCGGCGTGGAGGTGGCCCGGTCGCTCTGCGCCCGCTGATCCGGCGCGCGCGGAGGCCGGGCGATCCGCTGCGGCGTCTCGTGGGATCCCATCGTCCGATCCGCGGGTCGCCCGGCACGGACCCGGCGGAGTCGCACGGCTCACGGTGCATGTGGGCCGCGCTCCGCCCCGCGTGGAGTTTCGACCCAGGATGACGACGGCAATCTTCGTGCTGGCGCTGGTCGCCGGCCCCGCGGAGGAGATCTCCGCACCCCCTTTGCGTTTCGAGGCCCTCCTCGAAGGGGCCCTCGCGAACAACCCCCATGTCCTCGCCTTCACCGACGACGCGCGCGCGGTCCTCGACCGCGCGGAGGCGCGGTCGGCCTTCCCCGATCCCGTCGTGGGCCTGGCGGTCCACGACCTCCCCGTGCCCTCGTTCTCCTTCCGCGAGGACATGATGACCATGTCCCAGGTCGCCGTGAGCCAGACTTTGCCGTGGTTCGGCAAGCGCGGGCTCGCGCGGCGCGCGGAAGGGAAGGGCGCCGAGGCGATCGCGGCCCAGCAGGCGGGCGCTTCTCTCGCGCTCGCCCAGTCGCTCGCCGAGGCCTACGCCGAACTGTGGCGCATCGATCGGAGTCGCCTCCTCTTGCACGAGCAGAGGGATCTCCTCGACCGACTCGCCAGCCTGGCGCGGCAGGGACTGGCGACGGGCGCGGGACGCCAGGCCGACGCCCTGCTGGCCGAGGCGGAATCCGCGGCCCTCTCCCAGCGCCTCGTCGCCCTCGATGGCGAGGAGGTGCGGGTCCGGGCCATCCTCGGTGCGCTGCTCGCGGCCGGTGCGCCCCTCCCCGGCGCGCCCGCGGACCTTCCGCCGATCGCGTTGCCCGAACTCGCGGACCTGCTCGAACGCCTGCACCGCCACCCCGAGCTCGCCGCGATCGACCACCGGCGCGAAGCCCTCTTGCTCGAGGCGGAGCTCGCGGAAAAGGAGGTCCTTCCCGATCCCGAGGTGAGTGTCGCGTACGGCGTGCGGCTCATGCACCCCGACATGGTGGGCGTGGGCGTGCGCTTCCCGATTCCGATCTTCGGCGCCTCCCGAGCCGAACGCCTCGCGGCCGCCGCCCGCGCCGACGCCCGCGCGCTCGAGCGGCGCATGCAGGGCGAGCGCGACGCGCTGGCCGCCGCCCTGCGCGGCGCCTGGGCCCGCGCGGCCGCCGAGCGAGAGCGGGCGCGCCTCGTGCAGACCGAGATCGTCCCCCGCCTGCGGCAGAGCGTGCGGGCGCTCGTCGCCGCCTACGAGGCGGGAGCCGGAAGCCTCTTCGCCGTCCTCGAACAGGAGCGCAAGCGCCTCGAGCGCGAGCTCGAGGGACTCGACGCCCGTGCCGCCGCCTTCGTGGCCGAGGTCCGGGTGATCACCGCCGCCGGCGATCTGCGCCTTCTGGGCGCGGCGTCGGACGAGGGAGACCGCTGATGGACATCCGAGACATGGAACCATTGGAGAGCCAGGAGACACCGCCCCGCGGCATCCGCATCGCGGCCTTTGTCCGCTGGGTGCTCCTCGCGATCGCCGTGCTCGCCGCCGTCGGCACGATCGCCCTGGCGATCGGCGGCCCGGCCGCGCAGACGGTGGCGCGCTACCACTGCCCGATGCATCCCACCGTGGTCTCCGACCAGCCCCGCGACTGCCCCATCTGCGGCATGGACCTCGTGCCCATGGGCGAAGACGACGCGGCGGCGGACCCTCACCACCACGACGACGACGCGGCGATCGCCGAGCTGGCGGCGAAGCTCGGCGCGCGCGAGGGCCAGTGGATCTGCCCCATGGAGAGTTGCGCGCACGTGGCCGACGAGGCGGGGCGCTGCCCGGTCTGCGGCATGGCGCTCGTTTTGGTGCCGCGGGGCGACGCCGCTCCGCACCGGCCGGTTCCCGGCATGGTCGACCTCGTCGTCTCCCCGGAGCGACTCGCCCGCATCGGCGTGCGTACGGCGCCCGTGGAGCAGGGAAGGCTGTCGACCACGGTGCGCACGGTGGGCGTGATCGCCCCCGCGGAGGACCGGCTGCACCGCGTGCAGGCGCGCTTCTCCGGCTGGGTGCAGGAGGTCTTCGTGTCCGAGGTGGGCGTGGAGGTCCGCGCCGGCCAGCCCCTCGCGAGCGTCTTTTCCCCCGAACTCCACCAGGCGCAGATCGACTACCTGAACGCGATCGCGCTGGGAGGTGCGATGCGGCAGAGCGCGCGCCGCCGCCTCGAACTCCTCGGCATCGCTCCCACCGAAATCGCGCGCATCGAGCGCCGCGGCGTGCCGCTCGACACCCTCGTCCTGCGCGCGCCCGCGGACGGACACGTGATCGAGAAGGGCATCGTCTCCGGCGTGCGCATCACGCCCGAGACCACGCTCTACGCCATCGCCGATCTCTCCCGCGTCTGGATCTACGCCGATCTGTACCAGGGCGACCTCGGCCGCGTGCGCGTCGGCGCGAAGGCCCGTTTCCGCGGGCACGACGGCGCGGTGGGGGAGGGCGAGGTGGCGGTCGTCACCCCGGTCCTCGATCCGCACAGCCGCACCGCGCGGGCGCGCATCCGGTTGCCCAACGCCGATCGGCGCCTGCGCCCCGGAGGATTCGGCGAAGTGGAGATCGAGGCGGAGCGCTTCGAGGCGCCGCTCGTCCCCCGCGACGCCGTGATCGAGACCGGCACGCACAGCTACGTGATCGTGGCGCGCGGCGGCGGTCGATTCGCACCGCGCCGGGTGGAGGTGCTCGGTCGAAGCGGCGATCGCGTCGCGGTCGAAGGCGTGCGACCGGGCGAGACCGTGGTCGAGAGGGGCGGCTTCTTCCTCGACGCCGAGAGCCGACTGCGCGCCGCCCTCCTCGGCGGCGGCGGACACGGAGAGCACGCCCATGATTGAGCGGCTGATCGAGCTCTCGGCGAAGAACCGCTTCCTGGTCGCCCTGGGAACGATCTTTCTCGGCCTCTTCGCCTACCGGGCCATTCGCTCCACGCCGCTGGACGCGATGCCCGACCTCTCCGATCCCCAGGTGATCGTCTACACCGAGTGGATGGGGCGCAGCCCCGGCCTGGTCGAGGACCAGATCACCCATCCAATCTCCGCCTCCCTCCTCTCGGCGCCGCGGGTGACGGACGTGCGCGCCTACTCGATGTTCGGGATGAGCTTCGTCCACGTCCTCTTCGAGGAGGGCACGGACGTCTACTGGGCACGCAGCCGCGTCCTGGAGGCGCTCGCCAGCCTCCGCGGTCGGCTGCCCGAGGGCGTGGAGCCCACCCTGGGACCGGACGCCACCGGCGTCGGCTGGGTCTTCCAGTACGCGCTCGTCGACCGCAGCGGGCGCAACGACCTGGCCGACCTCCGCACCTTCCAGGACACCACCCTGCGCTATGCGCTCGCCTCGGTGCCGGGCGTCGCCGAAGTGGCGAGCGTGGGCGGATTCGAGCGGCAGATCCAGGTGACGGTGGATCCGATCCGCCTGCGCGCCTTCGGGCTTTCCCTTGCCGAGGTGGCCGATGCCCTCCGCCGCTCGAGCGGCGACGCCGGAGGGCGCCTGCTCGAGATGAGCGGCCGCGAGTACGTCATCCGAAGTCGAGGCTACGTGAAGGGCATCGAGGACGTGGAGGCGGTGGCGATCCGCGCCGACGAGGCGGGCGTGCCCGTCCGCATCGGCGACGTGGCCACCGTGGCGTGGGGTGGCGACGTGCGCCGCGGTGCGGCCGATCTCGACGGCGAGGGCGAAACCGTGGGCGGCATCGTCGTCATGCGGCACGGCGAGAACGCGCTGCGGGTGATCGAGCGCGTCAAGGAGAAGCTCGCCTCCCTCGAGCCCTCCTTCCCCGAGGGGGTCGAGTGGGTGCCGGTTTACGACCGCTCCGAGCTCATCCGCGGCGCGGTGCGCACGCTGGAGCGCACGCTCGTGGAAGAGGGACTCGTCGTCGCGGCCCTGATGATCCTCTTCCTCCTTCACGTCGGCAGCGCCCTCGTCCCGCTGGTCATCCTGCCGATCTCGGTGGCCGCGGCCTTCATCCCCATGGCGTGGCTGGGGATCTCCTCGAACACCATGAGCCTGGGCGGCATCGCCATCGCCATCGGCGCGATGATCGACGCCGCCATCGTCCTGGTGGAAAACGCCCACAAGCGGCTCGAGGGCAAAGACCACCTCGCGCCGCGCGAGCGCCGGGCGATCGTGATCGATGCGGCCAAGGAGGTGGGTCCCGCGATCTTCTTCTCTTTGCTCGTGGTGACCGTCTCCTTCCTCCCGGTCTTCGCCCTGGAGGGGCAATCGGGTCGCCTCTTCAAGCCGCTCGCCTTCACCAAGACGTTCGCGATGTTCTTCGCGGCGGTCATTTCGGTCACGCTCGCTCCGGCGCTGATGGTTTGGCTGCTGCGCGGCCGGATCCGCCGCGAGTCCGAGCATCCCGTCTCGCGCGCGCTCATCGCGCTCTACAGCCCCATGGTCTACGTCGCGCTGCGCAACCCGAAGACCACGGTGGCCATCGGCGCGGCGGCGGTGATCGCCACGCTGCCGCTCGTCCCCCGCATCGGCTCGGAGTTCATGCCGGCCCTGGACGAGGGCGATCTCCTCTACATGCCCACCACGCTGGCGAGCGTCTCCATCGAGGAGGCGCGCGCCGCCATGCAGCGACAGGACGCCATCCTCGCCTCCTTTCCCGAGGTGGAGAGCGTCTTCGGCAAGGTGGGGCGGGCCGAGACGGCCACCGATCCCGCGCCGCTTTCCATGATCGAGACCACCGTTCGGCTCAAACCGCGGATCGAATGGCGGATGGTCCCGCAGGAGCGCTTCTGGAGCGGCTTGCCCTCCTTCTTCCATCCGCTCTTCCGACCGCTGTGGCCGGACGCGCGTCGCATCACCACGGCCGAGCTCATCGCCGAGATGAACGAGGCGCTCGACCAGCCCGGGTGGACCAACGCCCTCACCATGCCGATCAAGACCCGCACCGACATGCTCTCGACCGGCATCCGCACCGCGGTGGGCGTCAAGATCCACGGGCCGGACCTCGACGCGATCGAGAAGGTCGGCGTGGAGCTCGAAGGCTTGCTCGCCGGCGTACCCGGTACGCGCAGCGCCTTCTTCGAGCGCAACCTCGGCGGGCTCTACGTGGACGTCGTTCCCGACCGCGCGGCGCTCGCGCGCTACGGCCTGCAGGTGGCCGACGTGCACGACGTCGTCGAGACCGCCATCGGCGGCGAGCCCCTCGTCACCACCCTCCGCGGGAGGGAGCGCATCGCCATCAGCCTCCGGTACCCGAGGGAGCTGCGCGGCGATCCCGAGGCGCTGCGGCAGGCGCTCGTCCCCATCCCGGGGCGGGCGGCGCACGTTCCCCTCGGCGAGGTGGCGCGGGTGGAGATCGTCTCCGGTCCCCCGATGATCCGCAGCGACGACGGCCATCTCACGGGCGTGGTCTACGTGGACGTGGACGAGGCGCGGATCGGCGTCGGCGACTACGTCCGAAGTGCCCAGCAGGCCGTGCGCGCGGCGATCGACGCGGGCCGGCTCGAGCTCCCTCCCGGGACCTTCCTCGCCTGGTCGGGCCAATACGAGGAGATGGAGCGCGTGGCGGAGCGGATGCGGCTCATCGTCCCGCTCA
>DATGOH010000054.1:0-6329 GCA_035306165.1 Ferdinandcohnia sp. | reverse complement strand
GGGCCACGTCTTCGTCATGGGCGACAACCGCGACGAGAGCGCGGGCCTCGACAGCGGTGAAGGCGCACTCGTTCCCATCGCCTCCATCCGCGGTCGGGTGGGGCGGGTGCTCTTCTCCCGCGGCCCCGGCCCGCGCTCGGATTGGGGTGAGGAAGAAATGCGGTGGGACCGGCTCTTCGCCGCGCCGGACGGGCGGAGGATAGCCGCCGCGCAGCAGGGTCGGGGGAGGCAAGCCCATGGCGAGTGAGGCGCGCTACTACGCCTCGCTCCCGGTCGGAGCCCATCGCCTCACCCTTCTCCGGAATGGGGAGCAGACCTATCCCGCCATGCTCGAGGCGATCGCCTCGGCCCAATCGCACATCTGCCTCGAGACCTACATCTTCCGCGCCGATCCCACGGGACTGCGCATCGCCGATGCGCTGATGGAGCGCGCGCGGGAAGGGGTGGAGGTCAACGTCATCATCGACGCGTGGGGCTCGCCCCTACCGGCCGCCTTCCTCCGCCGCATGCGCCAGGC
Source organism: Ferdinandcohnia sp. (assembly GCA_035306165.1). Classification (GTDB taxonomy): domain Bacteria; phylum Myxococcota; class Myxococcia; order Myxococcales; family Vulgatibacteraceae; genus ZC4RG40. The sequence continues at coordinate 5,812 of DATGOH010000054.1, read as the reverse complement.
CGGCGTGCGCGTGCTGATGTACAACCCGCTGCGCATCTCGTGGCGGGCGGTGCAGACCCGCTTCGCCCGCTTCTGGCGGCGCGATCACCGCAAGATCCTCGTGGTCGACCGCAAGGTGGGCTTCACCGGCGGGCTCAACGTCGCCGACGACTACGCCAGCGAGGCGATGGGGGGCTGGGGCTGGCGCGACACCCACCTGATGATCGAGGGGCCGGCGGTCGCCGAGCTGCTCTACGTCTTCTTGCGCACCTGGCGGAACGAGGGCGGCGACCCCCTCGACGAGGACCGGTATCGCAACGAGGGCCGAAGGCCCGATCCCAAGGTGCGGGTCATCGCCAGCGACCTGCGGCGGGATCGACTGATGATCCGCGATGCCTACCTGGACGCCATCAACGCCGCGAAACGGCGGATCTGGATCACGAGCGCCTACTTCCTCCCCACGGGCAAGCTCCTTCGCGCCCTCAAGCACGCCGCCCGCCGCGGCGTGGACGTGCGCCTGCTGCTCGCCGGCACCACCGACGTTCCGCCGGCGCGCTACGCCGCCCAGTCCTTCTACGCGCGCCTGCTCGAGGCGGGCGTGCGCATCTTCGAGTGGCACGGCTCGGTGCTGCACGCCAAGACCGCTCTCGTCGACGACACCTGGGCGACCGTGGGCTCGAGCAACCTCGACGCGTTGTCTCTGCGCATGAACCTCGAGGTCAACGCCATCGTCGAGGATCCCGCCTTCAATGCCGCGCTGGCGCGCCTTTTCGAAGAGGACCTCGAGCACTGCGTCGAGGTGGAGTGGCGGTGGTTCCGCTACCGGCCGCTCTTCGACCGGATGCTGTCGTACATCCTCGGCAAAGCTCAGAGATGGTTGTGAGCGGGCGCCGCGGGTGCGCTGCGAGGGGCGGAGCCGGCGGGACGACCCGGAATGCGTGGGCCGGCGTAGGGCCATGCGGGCGCGCACTGGCCGGGGTGGTTCGTCGGCCATTGAACCGGCCATGCGCCTGGGCTATAGCTGCGCGCCGTGAGGCCGACCCATTTGCTGGGCATCGAAGCGCTCGGTGCCGACGAGATCGATCGGGTCCTCCGGGGCGCGCGGGCGCTCCGGGAGATCCTCCGCGGCCCCTCCAAGAAGGCGGACTTCCTGCGCGGCAAGACCGTCATCAACTGCTTCTTCGAGAACTCCACCCGCACGCGGGTGAGCTTCGAGCTGGCGGCCAAGATCCTCGGCGCGGACGCCATCAACTGGAGCGCCTCGGGCTCCTCCCAGTCGAAGGGCGAGAGTTTGCAGGACACCGTCCGCACCCTGGAGGCGATGCGCCCGGACGTGCTCGTCATCCGGCACGCGGCCTCGGGCGCGGCGGAGTTCGTGGCGCGGCGGGTCGGCTGCGCGGTGATCAACGCGGGGGACGGCGCCCACGAGCATCCCACCCAGGCGCTGCTCGACGTGCTCACGCTCGAGGACCACGTCGGTTCCTTGCAGGGCAAGCGGGTGGCCATCGTGGGGGACGTCGCCCACAGCCGGGTGGCGCGCTCCACCTCCCTCGCGCTGCTGCGGCGGGGCGCTTCGGTGCGCCTTTGCGGGCCCAAGACCATGCTCCCGCCCGTGGCTTGGAAGGGCTGCGAGATGGTCGCGGATCTGCGGGCGGGCCTGGCCGACGCGGACGCGGTCGTCCTCCTGCGCATCCAGACGGAAAGGATCCACGAAAGCCTCTTTCCCTCGGCCCGCGAGTACGCCCGCTTCTTCGGCCTGTCCCGCCATACCCTCGGCTGGCTGAAGGAGGGTGCCGTCGTCCTCCATCCCGGCCCCATCAACCGCGGCGTGGAGATCGAGCCCGAGGTAGCCGACGGCCCGCGCAGCCTCATCCTCCACCAGGTGGAGAGCGGCGTCGCCGTGCGCATGGCCGTCCTCCTCCGCGCCGTGGGACGACTCGAGGAGACGCTCCATGCGTGAACTGTGGCTCGTTGGCGGCCGGATCCTCGATCCGGCATCGGGGACCGATGCGCCCGGGAGCGTGGTGATCCGCGACGGTAGGGTCGCCGCGATCGAGCAAGGCGAGGGCCGGCCGCCCGAGGGCGTGGACCGCATCGACTGCGCCGGCAAGTGGATCGTCCCCGGTTTCGTCGACCTGCACGTCCACCTCCGCGAGCCGGGCGAGGAATACAAGGAGACGATCGAGACCGGCGCGCGGGCGGCGGTGCGGGGTGGCTTCACCTCCGTGGTGGCCATGCCCAACACCAAGCCGCCCATCGACGACCCGGCGCTGGTGCGCTTCGTGTTGGAGCGGGGGAGAGAGGCCGGCCTGGCCCGCGTCTACACCTCCGGCGCCATTTCGAAGGGGCTGCGCGGCGAGACGCTCGCCGAGATCGGCGGGATGAAGGAGGCCGGCGCGGTCTGCATCACCGACGACGGTCGCCCGGTCATGAACGCCGGGCTGATGCGGCGCGCCCTGGAATACGCTGCCACCTTCGATCTGCCGGTGATGGTGCACGAGGAGGACCTGCACCTTTCCAACGGCGCGGTGATGAACGAGGGCGCGGTCTCGGCACGACTCGGCCTGCCGGGCTTCCCGAACGCGGCCGAGGACGTGATGGTCCTGCGCGACATCGAGCTCGCCGCCCTGACCGGCGCCCACCTGCACATCGCCCACCTCTCCACCGCCGGCGCGGTGCGGGCCGTGCGCGCCGCCAAGGAGCGGGGCCTGAAGGTGACGGCGGAGGCCACGCCCCATCACTTCACGCTCACCGACGAGGCCGTGGCCACCTACGACACGAACGCGAAGATGTGCCCGCCGCTGCGCAGCCGGGCCGACGTGGAAGCGGTGCGGGAAGGGCTGGCCGACGGCACGCTGGACGCCATCGCCACGGACCACGCGCCGCACAGCTCGCTGGAAAAGGACGTCCCCTTCGCCCAGGCGGCGAACGGCATCGTCGGGCTGGAGACGGCGCTGCCGCTCACGCTGCGCCTGGTCGAGGAGGGCGTGCTTTCGCCCATGCGCGCCATCGAGCTTCTGAGCTGGGGGCCGGCGCGGGCCTTCGGCCTTCCCGGCGGGCGCATCGCGGTGGGGGAGCCCGCGGACATCACCGTGGTCGATCCCGCGGTGGAGTGGGTGGTCGACGCCGACGCCTTCGCCTCCAAGGGGCGGAACACCCCCTTCGATGGTTGGAAGGTGCGCGGGCGCGCCACCCACACCATCGTGGGCGGGCGGATCGTCTTCGGCGGGGAGGGCGCTTAGTGTTCGCGCAGCATCTGGAAAAGCTCGCGGCGTGGGCCACCGAGGGGAGGGAGGAGGAGATCCTCCAGGCCCGCCGCGCGTACTTCGAGCGCATCGGGGAGGCCCACGAGGAGGACCGCAGCTTCGAGGCGCGGATGAGCGCCTTCATGGAGCACTTCCTCTTCGACCGGCCGCTGGACGGCGCCGGACGGCCTCCGGTCCGGGTCTACCTCGAGACCCGCGGCGACGATCTGGCGCCCGAGGAGCGCGAAGCCCTCGAGGCCCTCAGCCGGAGCGTCTACGGCGCCTTCGAGGTCACCAAGCTCGGTACCCGGCTGGGCCTGCGCGTGCGCGAGGTGCTCAGCCGCACCGAGTACGACATCCTCGAACGGCGTGAGCTCGTCGCCCTCGCGAAGGGCGACATCCTCAACGCCCGCGTCATTCCGTGGAAGGGCGCCCACGTCTTCAGCGGAAGCTTCATCTACCACCCGCGCGAGGCCACCAAGGCCATCCTCCGCGAGGCGAAGCGGCGCACCAAGAGCGACCTCGACACCACCCCCTCCGATTTCGCCGCCGAGCTCGCCCGCATGGCGCTCAAGCTCGAGCGCTACCGCAACGTCTCCGTCGAAAACATCTACAAGTTCGGCTGAGCGCGGGTCGACGACCACCATCGTCGCGGGCAGTCCCCTCCGTCCCGTGGGGGGCTTGGAGAAGAAGAGCGGTGCGGGCAGAGTGGGGCGGTGGCGCTCGCCATACCCCTCGAGCCCGCCTTTCGCGGCCACCTGCGCGTGCGGCCTCCGTTCCGCCTGGATCTCACCGTGGCGGCCCTGCGGCGGCTGCCCACGAATCGAGTCGACCTGGCGGATGCTGGGCACCGACGTGGACCTCGACCCCTTCTACGCGCTGGCCGAGAGGGGGCCGCCGGAGCTCGCGCGCCTCGTCGCGGCCTTTCGCGGGGTGAAGCCGCCGCGCACCGCCTTTCCCGACCTCGACCCCTCCCGCCTCCTCGGCCACCTCGGTCCCTATCGCGGGATGCTCTACTACCACCTCCTCCTCGCCCGCGGCGCCGGAGGCTGAGGCCGGCTACAGCCGGTGGATGGTCATGAGGTTGGTGGAGGCGGGCTGGTTGGGCACGCCGCTCGAGATGACCACCGCGTCGCCGCGATTGGCCCAGCCTTCGCGGATCAGGACGTCGGAGACCAGCCGCAGCATCTCCTCCGGGGTCTCGTAGGTGGGGATGAGGACGGGGATCACGCCCCAGTACAGCGCCATGCGGCGCAGGCTCTCCGGCAGCGGGGTCAGGCCGATGATGCGCGCATCGGGGCGGTGCTCGGCCACGAGGCGGGCGGACCGGCCGGTCTGCGTGCAGGCCACGATGGCGTTGAGGCCGAGCTGCTCGGCGGCGGCGCAGCAGGCCCGCGCCACCGCGGAGGCGAAGGAGTCGGAGCGGGCGAGGTTGTGGGGCTTGAGCTCCCGGTAGCGCTGGCTCCGCTCCACGTCGGAGATGATCGCCGCCATCGTCTTGACCGCCTCCACCGGATAGGCGCCGCTGGCGGTCTCCGCGGAGAGCATCACCGCGTCGGCGCCGTCGAGGATGGCATTGGCCACGTCCGAGACCTCGGCGCGGGTGGGGCGGGGCGAGTGCACCATCGACTCGAGCATCTCCGTGGCGACGATCGCGATCTTGCCGAGCGCGTTCGTCCGCTCGATCAGCATCTTCTGGATCAGCGGAACGCGCTCGAGCGGCATCTCCACGCCGAGATCGCCCCGCGCCACCATCACCCCGTCCGCGATCTCCGCGATCGCATCGATGTTCGCGACCGCCTGGGGCTTCTCGATCTTGGCGATCACCGGAACCGCATCGCCGACGATGCGCCGGATCTCGAGCACGTCGGCGGCGGAGCGCACGAAGGAGAGAGCGACGTAGTCCACGCCGATGGAGAGGCCGAAGGCCAGGTCGGCGCGATCCTTCTCGGTGAGCGAGGGGGCCGACACCTTCGTTCCGGGAAGATTGATCCCCTTGTTGCTCCCGAGCTCACCGCCCTGGACGACGCGGCAGACCACCTCGTTCTTCCGCGGCTTGCGCAGCACGGTCAGAAGGAGGCGTCCGTCGGCGAGGAGGATCTCGTCGCCGACGTTCACGTCGCGGGGGAGGTTCTTGTAGGTGGTGGAGAAGCGCTCGGGGGTCCCGAGCACGTCGTCGGTGGTGATGATCACTTCCGCGTCGTCCTCGAGGACGATCGCGTCGTTTTCCATCTTGCCGGTGCGGATCTTCGGACCTTGGAGGTCCAGCAGGACGGCCACCGGCTTGCCGACCCGCTCCGAGGCCTCACGGACCCAGCGCAGCCTCTTTTCGTGATCGGAGTGGGCGCCGTGCGAGAAGTTCAGCCGCGCGACGTCCATGCCTGCGCGCACCAGCGCCTCGATCTTCTCGAGGCTGTCGGTGGAAGGCCCCAGGGTGCAAACGATTTTGGCTTTGCGCATGGACGACTCCTCTCGCCGGGCGGGTGCAGAGAGACGCTCAGTCGTCCTCGTACTCGTCGTCTTCGTCCTCGTCGTCTTCGTCGTCTACGTCGAGGTCTTCGTCCTCATCCTCGTCGTCCTCGTCTTCG
>DATGOH010000053.1:0-13559 GCA_035306165.1 Ferdinandcohnia sp. | reverse complement strand
GTGCTCGAGCTCGAGCGCCATCTCCCGATCGCGCATCGCCCACGAGGCGCTGCGCTGCGCGACCTCCTCGAGCGCGCGCCGCTTCTCCCGGAGCACGCTCTCCTCCGCCGCCACCCGCTCCTGCGCCTGGTGGTGCGCGGCGCGCGCCTCGGCGTGTCGGGCCTTCGCCGCTTCCAGCTCGTCGGCGAGCGAGACGATGCTCCCCGAGGTCTCCTCCAGCTTGCGCGCGAGCTCCTCGAGTTGCCGCTCGATCTCCGCCACCTGGCCGAGGATCCGCTCGCGATCGGCCCGCGTGCGCTCCCGCTCCTCGCGGATGCGGTCCCGTGCACGCGCCACCGCCTCGCGCCGCTCCTTGGCCTGCGCTTCCTCGATGCGCAGCCGCGAGAGCTCGTCGCTCGCCTGCTGCAGTGCATCGCGGGCCGCCGCCAGCTCCGCGGCGAGCTGCGCCGTGCGCTCCTCGCGCGCCGCGCGGTCCGCCTCCGCCTGCGCCGCCGCGCCGCGGATGCGCTCCGCCTCCACGTCGAGCAGCGCGAGCTGGTTTTGCAGGCCGTCGATCTCCTCGAGGATCTCCTGCGAGCGGGTGCGCAACCGCGACAGCTCCTCGGTGGCCCGCCCGAGGTCCTTCTCGGTGGTGAGAAGGTCGAGTTCCTTCTCGTGCCCGGAGCGCTCCAGCCCCTTGAGCGAGGCCTCGAGCTGCTGGCAGCGGGCCGCGAGCCGCTCGTGCTCCGCGGCGGCCTCCGCAACCTTGCGCCCGAGCGTGGCCGTCTCCTCCCTGAGCTGCTCCACCTCGCGGCGCTTTTGGAGGATGCCGGCGCTGGCGCCGTCGCGATCGCCGCCGGAGATCCCGCCCCAGGGATGGACCACCTCGCCCTCGAGCGTGGCGAAGCAGTGCCCCGTGCCGCGCGCCGCCAGCTCGACCGCCTCTTCGAGCGTGCCGACCAAGAGGACGTCGCCGAGCAGCGCCCGCACCAACTCCCCGTGCGTCCGGGAGACGACCACCTCGTCCGCGCGCGCGAGCACCGCCGGATGGTCGAGCGCAGCGAGCGGCGCGCGCGCCCGGATTCCCGCGGGAACGAAGGTGCCCCGCCCCTCCCGCGTCTCCGCCAGGTAGCGGACCAGAGCGATCGCGGTCTGCTCGTCCTGCACGAGGATGGCCTGCAGGCGCTCGCCGAGCACGGCCTCGACCGCCGCCTCGTACTCCGCCGGCACCTCGATCGCCTCGGAGAGCAGGCCGAGAACGCCATCCGGCAGCGGCCCGTCCTCGCCGTGGCGGGTCATCACTGCCCGCACGCCACGGTCGTATCCCTCGTACGAGCGCTGGATCTCCTCGAGCGAAGCCAGGCGCGAGCGCTTGTCGGCGTGCTCCTCGCGCAGGGCGATGAGCGCCTCCTCGGAGGCGAAGAGCTCCTGGCGCAGGCTCTCGAGCAGCGCGGTCTCCTCCCCGCGCCGCACCTCCAGCTCCAGCTTGAGCTGGCGCGCGCCCGCCGCCTTCTCCGCGAGCTGGCGCCGCTCCCGCTCGAGCTTCTCGATCGCCGCCTCGGCCCCTTCCCGTTCCGCCTCGAGGCGGGCGATGCGATCGACCAAATCGCTGCGCCGGCGGTCGACGTTGATGAGCTCGCCCTTGATCGAGGCGGCGCGGGAGAGCACCTCCATCGCCGCCTTGCGCTCGGCGTCGAGCCGCTCCGCCGCCTCCTTCTCCCGCGCGCGCAGCTTTTCCACGCGCGCTTCCGCCTCGACGAGCGCGTCGCGATCGACACCATCGCGGCCGGAGAGCGCCTCGATCTGCTCGAGGACCTTCCGCTCCTCCTCGGCGAGCGATTCGATGCGCCTCTCCAGGCCCGCGATCTCGTCCTGGGCTTGGCGCTTCTGCGCCTCGAGCTGCCTGCGCTCGCGCTCGTAGAATTCGAGATTCGTCTGGTTGAGCGCCGCGCCCTGCGAGAGCGCCGCCACCTCCTCGCCGAGTTTTTCGAGCTCCTCGGCCTGCCGCGCGAGCCGCTCCCGCTGCTCCACGATGGTGGCGTCGAGGGCCTCGACCTCCTCGGCGAGCCGCTTCTGTTGCGCGGCGGCGGCCTCGCCCTCCGCGGCGGCCGCCTTGCGCACCGCGGTGAGTTCGAGCCAGCGCATCGACGCCTGGTGCAGCTCGGCCTCGCGGATCTCCGCGCGCAGCGCTTTGTAGCGCTCGGCCTTCTTCGCCTGCCGCTCCAGGCTCTCGAGCCGGCGCTTCTGCTCGGAGAGGATGTCGTTGAGCCGGAGCAGGTTCTGCTCCGTCTGCTCCATCTTGCGCTCGGCCGCCTTGCGCCGCGCCTTGTATTTGGTGATGCCCGCCGCCTCCTCGATCAGCGCGCGGCGATCCTCCGGCTTCGCGGAGACGATGAGGCCGATGCGCCCCTGCTCGATGATCGAGTAGGCCTTCGTGCCCACGCCCGTGCCGAGGAAGAGCTCGATGATGTCCAGCAGCCGGCAGGGCGTCTTGTTGATCAGGTACTCGCTCTCGCCGCTGCGGAAGAGCCGGCGGGTGACGGTGATCTCGTGGTAGGCGGCGTACTTGGGCGGAACGAGGCCGTCGTCGTTGACGAAGGTCAGCGAGACCTCCGCCATGCCCATCGGCGCGTGCTTTTCCGATCCATTGAAGATCACGTCTTCCATGGATCGGCCACGCAGATGGCGGGCGCTCTGCTCGCCCATCACCCAGCGGATGGCATCGACCACGTTGGACTTGCCGCATCCATTCGGGCCGACGATCCCGGTCACTCCATCGCCGAACACGAAGGTCGTCCGGCTCATGAAGCTCTTGAAACCGACGATGTCGAGGCGCTTGATGCGCATCCGCCCTCCGACGCGCATGGCAACGTATGGTCATGCCACGCGAGGAGTCGGGTTCTAGCACGCGGCCGCCGGCCCCCGCAAGGCGAGGTGGCCGAAAACGCCCCCAGCCTCGCCTACCCTACCCGCCCGCGGATGCGCCGCCAACGGGGTCCTTCTGAACAAGCTGTGGAAAAGCCTTCGGATTGGCTGTGGGTGGCCGGACCCTCGCCGCCGGGCGGAGCCGCATCCGCCCATCGCAGCGCTCAGTGGTAGGAGACGGGGCGGATGACCGCGCCTTCGGGTGGCTCCGGCAGCGTGGCGTGGTGACCCTGCTCCAGCGCGGCGAGCGCCTCCGTCCAGCGCGTCAGCCACTCCCCCACCCGGAGCACCGCCGGATCGTTCGGCAACCGCGGCCGCGGGAGCTCCACGAGCACCTCGTCGAGCACCCGCCCGGGATGGGAGGCGAGCACGTAGACCCGGTCGGCGAGCAGCGCGGGAAGATAGAGGTTGTGCTCCACCCAGAGCACGGTCATCCGCGTCGCCTCCCAGAGCTTGAAGAGGTCCTCCACCAGCCGGCGCCGCGTCAGGGCGTCGAGGGCGGTGAAGGGCTCGTCGCAGAGCAGCACCTTGGGTTCGAGCACCAGCGAGCGCGCGATGGCCACCCGCTGCCGCTGGCCGCCGGAGATCTGGTGCGGGTACTTGTGGGAGTGCTCGGTGAGCCCGAGCCGATCGAGCGCCTCCTGCGCCACCCGCAGTCGCTCCTCCCGCGGGTCGCCGCGCATCCGCAGGCCGTACTCCACGTTGCCCAGCACCGTCATCCACGGAAAGAGCGCGCCGTGCTGGAAGACCACCGTGCGCTCGGCCGAGGGCCCGGTGACCCGCTTGCCGTCCACGTAGACGCAGCCCTCGTCCGGCTCCTCGAGCCCCGCCACGATGTTGAGCAAGGTGGTCTTCCCGCAGCCGGAGGGGCCGGCGATGCAGACGAACTCGCCCGCCTCCACCACGATGTTGACGTCCCGCAACACCGGGATGCGGGTCCCCTGGCTCGGGTAGCTCTTGGAAACTCCGTCGACCAGGACCCCCGCCGCCACGCACACCTCGCCCGCAGGAAACCGCCGCGCGCGGGCGGCCCCCCAGGCCGCCCGGGCCGCAGCGGTCAATCTGGCCCCGAACGGGCGTGGGCGCAACCGACTAGAACAGGCTCTCGAAGGCTTCCTTGCCGCGCAGTGCGTCGAACATGCGGTCGTTGCGCAGCCAGGCGCGGACGCGCTCCGGCTCCTTCTCCACGGCCTGGCGGAGCAGGCGCAGCGCCTCCTCCTCCCGACCGCGGAGCGCGTGGAGCGCCGCGTGGTGGTAGGCGAGCGAGGGCTCCTCGGGCGCGAGCTCCCGGCAGCGGTTGAAGGCCTTTTCGGCCTCGTCGTAGAAGCCGAGCTGGGTGTAGCAGATGCCCAGGTCGAGGAAGGCGTCGAAGTTCTCCGGGTCGAGCTTCGTCACCTCTCGCAGGTGGGGGACCGCCTGCCGGGTCCTCCCCTCCTCCATCAGGAGGATGGCGAGCTCCTGGCGGGGGAGCGGATCGTCCGGCGCCAGCTCGATCGCCCGCTCGAAGGCCTGCTCGGCCTCCTTCACCTTGCCCAGATCCGCGTAGGTGATGCCCAGGTTGAGGTGGGCGTCCGGGTACTCGGGATCGAGATCGATGGCCTCGCGGTACTCCTCCGCCGCCATCTCCAGCCCGTGCGTGGCGAGGAAGGAGGCGAGGTTGTAGTGGGCGGTCGGCGCGTCGGGTTCGAGGCGGATGGCCGTCAGATAGCAGGACAGCGCCTCCCGATAGAGCTGCTTCTCCGCCAGGACGGTGCCGAGGTTGTCGTACGCGTGCGCCGACTCCGGATCGAGTTCGATCGCCTTGCGAAATTCCTTCGCGGCCTCGTCGAGCATGCCGTGGTCGGCGAGTTCGATCCCGCGGGCGTTGTGGCGATCCGAGAGCGCGATTCGATCCTTGTCCCGCATGCCGTCCGCTCCTCGATCCTCAGGAAAGGACCGTGATTGCAGCGGTTGGTTCTAACGTCGGGTCATCGGAAGTCAAGGTCGGTCGACCGACCGATGGCCCGGCCGTCCGGCGGCTGGGACGATGGTCGCGCGAAAGGAGATCGGCCATGAGAAAGCTCGTTTTCCGCTGGAAGAAGAGCCCCCTCGGTCGGGAGGACGGCCAGGGGATGACCGAGTACGTGATCATCGTCGCCCTCGTCGCCATTGCCGCCATCGGCGTCGTCACCGCCTTCGGGGACAACGTCCGCAACCTCTTCGCCACCTCCACCGAGGCGCTCGCCGGAAAGGCGAGCTCCAGCTCCGGCGTCAAGACCGTGGACGATGGACTGCGCAAGAGCCGGGACCTGCAGGACTTCGCCTCCGAGGCCAAGAAGAGAAGGTAATCGCCCCGTTTCGCTCGAAAAGGCCCTCCGCCCCGGGGGGCCTTTTCCTTTTTTGCCCACCGAGGGGGGAGGCGTGCGCTCGCTTGCCAGGATGCACCCGCCTCTGGATAATGAATTCGAGAACCCGACAGCGCTCAGGGGGAGACATGCGGGCACGGGGCCAAAAGCTCGATGCCAGGGACGATCGTCCCACCGATTCCGGGCAAAGGGCCATCGTCCACGACCTGCGCAACGCGGCCACCAGCGTCGGCTTCGCCTTGCACTCCCTCCGACAGAGTCGGGAAATCCAGAGCAGCGCCGGACAGGCGTGCCTTCGCATCGCCCACCAGGAACTCGAAACCATCCGGCGGCTCCTGGACGAACTGGAGTCGCTCGGGTTCGAGGGATGAAAGAAAGCCTCCTCATCATCGAGGACAATCCGAGTCTCCGCGACCTCCTCCAAGCCCAACTGCTCGCGGAGAGCGAGGATCGCCCGGCCTTCCACGTGGAGACCGCCGGCTCCGCCGCGGAGGCGCGTCGCATCCTCACGGACCTCGATCCCGTCCTCATTCTCTGCGACATGCGCCTTCCCGATGCCAACGGCATCGACCTCATCCCCGAGCTGAAGGCGCTCTCCGGACAGGCGCCGGTCGTCATCATGACGGCCCACTCCGACCTGGGATCGACCATCCGGGCGATGAAGAACGGGGCTTTCGACTATCTGCCCAAGCCCTTCTCGCCGGACGAGGTGGAGTTGGTCCTGCGCCGGGCCCTCGACCTGCGCTGCCAGACCCGCCGCGCCGCCGTCCTCGCGGTGGACACCGCCTCCCCGGGCCTGTACGGCGACATCGTCGCCGAGAGCCCGCAGATGAAGGCGATCATCAAGCAGGTGGGCAAGATCGCGGCCTCGCGCGCCACCGTGCTCATCCAGGGCGAGAGCGGGACCGGCAAGGAGCTCATCGCCCGCGTCATCCACGACTACTCGTCCGACGAGCCCCGCCCCTTCGTCGGCATCAACTGCTCGGCCATCGTCGACACCCTCCTCGAAAGCGAACTCTTCGGTCACGAGAAGGGGGCCTTCACCGGCGCCACGCAGGCCAAGTACGGCCGCTTCGAGCTGGCCGAAAACGGCACGATCTTCCTCGACGAGATCGCGGAGATGTCGCTGCCGCTACAGGCCAAGCTGCTGCGCGTGCTGCAGGAGCGGGAGTTCGAGCGCGTGGGCGGCGTGCAGAAGCTGCCCCTGCGCGCCCGGATCATCGCCGCCACCAACCGCGACCTCGAGCAGGAGGTCCGGGAAAACCGCTTCCGCGCCGACCTCTACCAGCGCCTCAAGGTCGTCACCATCGACCTGCCCCCGCTGCGGGAGCGGCCCTCCGACATCCCCAAGCTGGTGCAGAGGCTTTTGGCGCGCATCTCCACCCGCCTCGACAAGCCGATCACCCACGTCTCGGAGGAGCTCATCCAGATCCTCCAGTCGCTGCCCTGGCCGGGCAACGTGCGCGAGCTGGAAAACTCGCTCATCCGCGCCGCCGTCCTGGCGCCCGGGCCCACCCTCCTGCCCGAGCACTTCCTCCCCCCGCCCTCCGCCTACGTTCCCGTGGTGCGGGAGGCGCCCCGCCCCCTGCTCTCCCTGGCCGAAGCCGAGAAGCAGGCGATCCGCAATGCGCTGGAGGCCACGCGCTGGCACAAGGGCCAGGCCTGCCAGATCCTCGGCATCAGCCGTCCCACGCTCGAGCGGAAGATCCGGAAGTTCGGCCTCGTGCCCGAGCGCACCGGCAGCGGAGTGCGGGTCCGCACCCCTCCCTCCCCCCTTCGCTCGGTCGGCCCCTGAGCGCCACCGATTGAACGAATCGTTCAACGGGTTAACGGATCGTTCGATCGCTTCGTATGCGACGAGGGCCCGTGGAACATCGTTGTCCGTGAAACATCCCGGAAGTCTTCTGGTTATTCGACCGGCCCCGGGGCGGGAAGGACTGGCACGGTCCATGTAGTGACGTGTGAGCGTTCCCAACCGATGGAGGAAGCGCCGTGCAGAAGTTCTCCCGTCCCGTGTCTCCTTATCTCCCCCCTCTCACGACCGGTCGACTGGGCATCCCCGACCCGATGGGCGAGGTCGGCGAGTACCGCGGCTATTTCAAGATCGAGGCCCACCCGTCGCAGTCGGTCATCTATCGGCCCGGCGACCCGGCCGACAAGGTCTACGTGGTGCGGAAGGGAAGGGTCCGGCTGGTGCGCGTCGGACCGACCGGAACCCGCTCGGTCCTCGGCATCCTCCGCGCGGGCGATCTCTTCGGCGACATGCTGCGCCCCGAGGGCGCGGTGCTCGACGAGTTCGCCATCGCCGCGGGCGAGGCCGAGGTCTGGAGCATCGACAACCACGCCTTCCAGAACCTGCTGGAGAGCCGCCCCTACATGGCGCTGGAGGTGATCCGGGCGCTCAACGAGCGCAACCGGGCCATGCGCAACCGCGTGCTCGGCCTCACCTTCAAGGAGGTGCCCTCGCGCCTCGCCGACACGCTGCTCGTGCTCGCGGAGAGCCTGGGCGACCGCTGCCCCCACGGCGGCGAGTACGATCTGCGGGGCGTCACCCAGCAGGATCTCGCCGACCTGGTCGGCGCCTCCCGTTCCTTCGTCTCCACGCTGATCAACGAGATGAAGCGCGATGGCCTGCTCGGGAACGTCGGGCGCATCCTCTGCATCCGCGACGTCCGCGGCCTGCGCGAGCGGGCGATGATCGAAAAGTGACGCGGTAGACGAGTTTCAGATGGCGAGTGCCGCCTCGAGAGTCGGGAAGACCGCTTCCCGGCTCTCGAGGTTCTTTCCTTCCTCGTAGGCGATGCAGCGCCGCATCGCGAGCACCGCGATCTCGAGCTGGTCCTCGGAGGGCTCGCGGGTGGTGATGCGCTGCATCCACAGGCCCGGCGCCGTCAGCGCCCGCAGCAGGGCGCTCTCCGGATGGCGCGCCGAAAGACGCTGCAGCTCGTAGGAGATGCCGGCGATCGGGAAAGTGAGCGGAAGCTTGATCGCCATCTGGAGCAGGGTGTTGGAAAGCTCCCCCTCCGCCAGGCGCGGCACCATCGGGAAGACCACCGAAAAGAGCAGGATCGAAGTCCCCACCACGAGCAAGAGGAAGCTCGTGCCGCAGCGCGGGTGCAGCGTGGTCTGCCGCGCCGCCGTGGCGACGTCCACCGGCCCGCCCTTCTCGTAGGCCCAGATCGTCTTGTGCTCGGCGCCGTGGTACTGGAAGACGCGGCGGATGTCGGGCAGGCGGGCGATGAGCGCGATGTAGGCCACGAAGATGGCCAAGCGGATCGCGCCGTCGATCGCGTGGAAGGCGAACTGCGTGGTGTCCAGGGGGCGCCCCAGGAGCTGCCCCAGGCCCCACGTCAGGAGGTGCGGCACGCCCACGAAGAGCCCCAGTCCGAAGGCGAGCGAGAGCACCATCGTCAGCCCGATGGCAAGGTTCGACTGCGTCTCCTGGTTCGCCTCGTCCGCCGCCGCGTGCTTGGCGGAGAAGTCGAGCGCCACGTAGCCGTTCCAGAGGCTCTCGAAGAGCACCACCGCCCCGCGCAGAAGGGGCAGTCGGAAGATCGCGTGCCGGGTGAAGAAGTTGTTCCAGGGCTGCTCGCGGAGCGCGATCGAGCCGTCGGGCCGCCGCACCGCGACCACGAAGCTCTTGGGCGAGCGCATCATCACGCCCTCGAGCACGGCCTGGCCACCGATGTAGGGTCGGGCGGCCTCCGCGAAGAAGAGCGGCAGGTGTCGAAGGCTCTTTCGCATCGCGCTCCTGGGCCCGAACGCAAGCGAGGCCCCCACCCGACGGCGCGGTCGGGCGGACGGGCCTCGCTCGCTCGGGCTCACTTCTGCTGCTGCTTGGCGTAGCGGTTGCGGAACCGCTCCACCCGCCCCTGGGTATCCACGAGCTTCTGCTGGCCCGTGTAGAAGGGGTGGCAGTTCGAGCAGATGTCGAGCTGGAAGTCGCCCCGGGTCGAGCGGGTCTTGTAGACCGCCCCGCAGGAGCAGGTGACGGTCGCTTCCGGGTAGTTGGGGTGGATGCCTTCCTTCATTTCGATCTCCTTGGCGCGCTTACACGATGCCCCGGCATCGTGGACCGGCGCCGTCGGTGGCCTTGTGCCACAGCCTCCGTGGCCAGGTCAACGAACAGGGGACGGCGCGGCTTTCTTTCAGCTCGCCATCGATTCCAAAAACTCCCGGTTGGACTTGGTTCCGCGCATCTTCGAGAGCAAAAACTCCATGGCGTCGATGGTCGACAGCGGGTGGAGGAGCTGCCGCAGGACCCAGACGCGGTTGACCGTCATGGCGTCCATGAGGAGCTCCTCCTTGCGCGTACCCGACTTGTTGATGTCGAGGGTCGGGAAGATGCGCTTCTCCATCAGCTTGCGGTCGAGGACGATCTCGGAATTCCCCGTCCCCTTGAACTCCTCGAAGATGACCTCGTCCATGCGCGAGCCGGTATCGACCAGGGCCGTGCCGATGATGGTGAGCGAGCCGCCCTCCTCGATGTTGCGCGCGGCGCCGAAGAAGCGCTTGGGCTTGTGCAGCGCGTTGGAGTCGACGCCGCCGGAGAGGATCTTTCCCGCGGGAGGCACCACCGCGTTGTAGGCGCGCGCCAGGCGGGTGATGGAGTCGAGGAGGATGACCACGTCGCGGCCCGTCTCCACCAGGCGCTTGGCCTTCTCCAGCACCATCTCCGCCACGGCCACGTGCCGCGTGGCGGGCTCGTCGAAGGTCGAGGAAATGACCTCGCCGCGCACGCTGCGCTCCATGTCCGTCACCTCCTCCGGCCGCTCGTCGATGAGCAGGACCATGAGGTAGACGTCGGGATGGTTCGTGGTGATCGCGTGCGCGATGTTCTGCAAGAGCACCGTCTTGCCCGCGCGCGGCGGCGCCACGATGAGGCACCGCTGCCCCTTCCCGATAGGCACGAGCAGGTCGATGATCCGCGTGGTCATCTCGTTCGGGTCGTGCTCGAGCCGAAGCCTCTCCTGCGGGTAGAGCGGCGTGAGGTTGTCGAAGAGGACCTTGGTCGCGTTCTCGTCCGGGACCTCGCCGTTGACCGACTCGACCTTCAAGAGCGCGTAGTAGCGCTCGCCGTCCTTCGGCTGGCGCACCTGGCCGGAGATGGTGTCGCCGGTGCGCAGGTTGAAACGGCGGATCTGCGAGGGCGAGACGTAGATGTCGTCCGGCCCCGGCAGATAGGAGAAGTCGGGAGAGCGGAGGAAGCCGAAGCCGTCGGGCAGCACCTCGAGCACGCCCTCGCCGTAGACCCGGCCCGCCCGCACCGCGTCGGTCTGCAGGATGGCGAAGATCAGGTCCTGCTTGCGTAGGCCGCCAGGCGCCTCCACCCCCAGGTCGGCGGCCATCTTGGCGAGCTGGTGCGTCTTGAGCCGCTTGAGCTCGGTCAGGTTGACGATGATCTGCGGCTCGGCCGTGGACTCCGCCAGCGCCAGGCTCTCCTCGTCCTCCTCGATGTCGTAGGGGACCCTCGGCGCCTCCTTCTTGCGCCGCCCCCCGCGTCGGCCCTTGCGCCCGTCGCGTGCGCTCATGGTCTCAGTGGGATCGGGCATCCGCGGGGCCTCGGCCTCCGGCGCGGCGGCGCCGTCGGGCTCGCCCGCGGCCCGCGCCTCGCTCGCACGGGAGGAGCGGCGCCCCTTGCGCGGCGCGTCCTCCCGCTCGACGGCCTGGGTTTCGGTCTCACGCTCGGCAGCCGCTTCGCTGCTCGCAGAAATCTCGGAAGTACGGTCAGGCACGATGATCTCGAAGCGATGCAGGAGCCCCCTCCTCGGGACCTCCTGGAACGTTTGCCGAATCGGCGATCGGTGTGGACGTGCAGTTTGGGACCCCTCGCCCGACGTGGCGAGGGCTGGAAACCTACAAGGGGAGGAAAGTTACGAAAAAGCTATAAGCAGCGCGAAGGTGCTGTCAAGGTGGGAGCCGCGCGCTCGCGCGCTCGCCTCGGCCCGCGCGCACCCTCGCACCGGCCGCGCTCTTTCGTGTAGGTTCCCTCCGCCATGCCGAACCGCAGCGACGTCGCCCGGCGCATCGAGGCCCTCCGCGCGGAGATTCGCGAGCACGACCACCGCTATTACGTGCTCGACGCGCCCGTCATCTCCGATGCGCAGTACGACCAGCTCATGCGCGAGCTCCAGGAGCTCGAGGCCCAGCACCCCGAGCTGGTGACCCCCGACTCCCCCACCCAGCGCGTGGGCGCACCTCCCTCCGAAGCCTTCCGCCGCGTCCCCCACCGCGTGCCCATGCTCTCGCTCGCCAACGTCTTCAATGAAGAGGAGGCGGAGAGCTGGTATCGGGGCATCGTGCGCCGGCTCGAGGAGGACGAGCTCCTCCGCGAGGGCGAAGCCATCCCCCTCTACTGCGAACCCAAGTTCGACGGCCTGGCGGTGGAGCTCGTCTACCAGGACGGGCTCTTCGTGGAGGGCTCGACCCGCGGCGACGGCGAGGTCGGCGAGGAGGTCACCGCCAACCTCCGCACCGTCCGCTCCGTCCCCCTGCGGCTGGCCATCGAGGCCCCGGGGCGCGTGGAGGTGCGCGGCGAAATCGTGATGCACAAGGAGGATTTCGAGGCGCTCAACGAGCAGCGGCGCATCGAGAACGAGAAGCGGAAGCAGGAGGGCCGCCCCCTGCTCGACGAGTTCGCGAATCCCCGCAACGCCGCGGCGGGCTCGCTCCGCCAGCTCGACCCGCGCGTCACCGCTTCCCGCCCCGTCGTCTTCTACGCCTACGAGGTGCTCGGGGCGCCCGAGTGGCTCGAACGGCACAGCGCCCGCATCGAGTGGCTGCGCCAGGCGGGCGTTCGCATCAGCCCCCACCGACTCGCCGCGAGCACGCTCGACGAGGTCTTCGCCTACTGGAAGCGGATGCTCGAAGCGCGCGACGAGCTGCCCTACCTCATCGACGGCATCGTGGTGAAGGTCGACGACGACCGCATGCGCGCCGCCCTCGGCCAGGTCGCGCGCAGCCCGCGCTGGGCCGTCGCGTGCAAGTTCCCGCCCGAGGAGGAGTTCACCACCGTTCGCGACATCCAGGTCCAGGTGGGACGCACGGGGGTCATCACCCCGGTCGCGATCCTCGAGCCGGTGAAGGTCGGCGGCGTCACCGTCGAGCGCGCGACGCTGCACAACGAAGACGAGCTGCGCCGCAAGGACGTGCGCATTGGAGACACCGTGGTCGTCCGCCGCGCCGGCGACGTCATCCCCGAGGTGGTCTCCGTCGTCACCCATGCGCGCAAGGGCACCGAGCGGGAGTTCGTGTTTCCGAAACACTGTCCCTCGTGCGGAAGCGAGATCTTCCGCGAGCCCGGCAAGGCCGCCTGGGTCTGCCAGAACGCCTCGTGCCCTCAGCAGATCAAGGAGCGGTTGTTCCACTTCGGCTCGCGCAGCGCCATGGACATCCGTGGTCTCGGCCGCGTGTTCGTCGACCAGCTCGTCGAAAGCGGTCTGGTGACCGACTTCGCCGACCTCTACACGCTGACCGTGCAGAAGCTCCTCGACGCCAAACTCGAAGGCGTGGCCCAGGTCTCCGCGAAGAACCTCGTCGACCAGATCGAGGCGAGCAAGACCCGCCCCCTCCACCGCTTCTACACCGCGCTGGGCATTCGCATGGTCAGCGAGACCATGGCGCGCGAGCTCGCCGATCGCTTCCCCGACGTGCGCGCCCTCTACGAAACGCCGCCCGAGGAGATCGAGAAGATCCCCGGCTTCGGCGCCGTTCGCGCCAAGGCCGTTTGCGATTTCTTCCGCACGGAGGAGAACCGGCGCGTCATCGATCGCCTCCTCGAGGCCGGCGTCCGCCCCGCGGTGAATACGACGACCGCACCGTGCGTCGAAGGCAGCCCCTTCGCCGGAAAGACGGTCGTCCTCACCGGCGACCTCGCGGCCTACACCCGTGAGCAGGCGAAGGCCGAGATCGAACGCAGAGGCGGAAAAGTGACCGGCAGCGTGAGCGGGAAGACCGACTACGTCGTGGCCGGCGCCAAGCCCGGCGCCAACAAGATGGCCGGCGCCCAGAAGCACGGCGTTCCCGTCATCGACGAGGAGACCTTCCTGCGGATGCTCGCCGAGGGAGAGGAGGTCAGCGAATGAGCGACGAGATCATGCGCGTGGAACTCACCATCCGTGGCCGCGTCCAGGGCGTGTGGTACCGCGCCAGCGCCCGCGCCGCCGCCGAGGAGCGCGGCATCGTCGGTTGGGTGCGCAACTGCGACGACGGCTCCGTCCAGGCCGTCGCCGAGGGCCCCCGCTCCGCCCTCGAGGACTTCGTCGCCTGGTGCCACAAAGGCCCCCCCGCCGCCCGCGTCGACTCCGTCGA
>DATGOH010000052.1:0-7395 GCA_035306165.1 Ferdinandcohnia sp. | reverse complement strand
TCTGGTGAAGAACATCCGGACGCTGAAAAAGCCGGTGATCGCCGCGCTCAACGGCACCACCGCCGGCGCCGGCGCGGCCATCGCCCTGGCTTGCGATCTGCGCGTGGCGGCGGCGGGTTCGAAGATCGCTTTCCTCTTCGTGAAGGTGGGGCTCGCCGGCGCCGACATGGGCGCGGCCTACCTCTTGCCGCGCTACGTGGGATTGGCCAAGGCCACCGAGCTCCTCATGTTCGGCGATCCGGTGACCGCCGAGGAGGCGCTGGCGATGGGCCTGCACAACGCGGTCGTTCCGCAGGACGAGGTCCTGCCGCGCGCGCTGGAGTGGGCCGCGCGCCTCGCCAAGGGGCCGACCTTCGCGTTGGGCGTGACCAAGGAGCTGCTCGACGAACAGCAGCACCAGAGCCTGCTCGGCGCGCTCGACAGCGAGGCGCGCGCGCAGGCGATCTGCATGCAGACGCGCGACTTCCACGAGGCCTACGAGGCCTTCGTGAGCAAGAGGGAGCCGCGCTTCTCGGGGAAGTGAGATGGCATTTCTCGAGCCACGGCACGAGGAACTGGCGCAGCGGGTCCGCGCCTTCGCGGACGAGGCGATCCGCCCCATCGAGCACCGCGAGGACGACGTGGATCGCCTCGCGCTCGAGATCCTCGCCCACCTCGGCCAGGCGGGTCTGACCGCTTACGCGGTGCCCGCGGCCTACGGCGGCGCCCTCGAGGTGCTCGACGTCCGCTCGATCTGCGTGATCCGCGAGACGCTCGCCTATCGCATGGGATTGGCGGACTTCATGTTCGCCATGCAGGGCCTCGGCACCTACCCGATCTTTCTCGCCGGGAGCGAGGCGCAGAAGAAGGAATGGTTGCCGAAGGTGGCGCGCGGCGAGGTGGCGGCCGCCTTCGCCCTCACCGAGCCGGAGGCGGGTTCCGACGCCGGTGCCATCGCCTGCACCGCGCGGCGCGAAGGCGATCACTGGATCGTCAACGGGCACAAGCGCTTCATTTCCAACGCGTCCATCTTCGGCGTGATGACCCTCTTCGCGCGGACGCCGCAGGGCGTCTCCGCGTTCCTCGTCCCGCAGGGCACGCCCGGCGTGCGCGTCCGGACGCAGGAGACGATCTGCCCGCATCCCCTCGGCGAAGTGGTCTTCGAGGACGCGCGCCTTCCCGCGGATGCGCTGCTGGGCGAGGAGGGGAAAGGCTTCCGCCTCGCGCTCGCCACCCTCGACGTCTTCCGCGCCACCGTGGGCGCGGCGGCCCTGGGCATGGCCCAGCGGGCGCAGGACGAGGCGGTCGCCCACGTCAAGCGGCGCCACCAGTTCGGCGCTCCGCTCGCGGCGCTGCAGGGCGTGCAGTTCCTCCTCGCCGACAACGAGGCGGAGCTGCAGGCCGCACGCCTCCTCGTGCACCGCGCGGCGTGGACCAAGGATCGCGGCGCCGCGCGGATCACCCTCGAGGCGGCGCTGGCCAAGATGGTCGCCACCGAGAACGCGCAGCGGGTCATCGATCGCGCCTTGCAGCTCCACGGCGGCCTCGGCGTGATCAAGGGGACGCCCGTCGAGCGGCTCTATCGAGAGATCCGCGCGCTGCGCATCTACGAGGGCGCCACCGAGGTGCAAAAGGCCGTGATCGCCAGACACTTGCTCGCCTGAATCCGGCGAAAGGAGGTGCGCGATGGCCATCGTCGAGTTTCCGAGGGAGCTCAACCTCAGCGTCGAGTACGTGGAGAAACACGTGCGCGAGGGGCGGGGGGAGGACCTCGCGCTCGTGTACCGCGACGAGAGCTACACGTACCGCGAGGTGCTCGAAAACGTCTGCAAGGCGGCGCACCTCCTCCGGGAACTCGGCCTCGAGCCCGAGCAGCGGGTGCTGCTCATGCTCGGCGACCACCCCGAGTTCGTCTGGTTCTGGTTCGCCACCGTGCGCGCGGGCGGGATCGTCTCCGCCGTCAATCCCGACGCCAAGCCGGAGGAGCTCGCCTACTACCTCGACTACACGCGCTCGCGCTTGCTCGTGGCCGAGGAGCGCATCCTCGGAACGGCGGTCCAACCCGAGAAGGCACGCTGGCTCAAGGGCGTCGTCGCCTGCCGCGGCGAGGGCGGCCCGCTCCCTCCCAAGACGGTGCGGTGGGAGGAGCGCCGCGCCGAGCTACCGGCCGCGTTCGAGCCGGAGCCGACCCTCGCCGAGGACGTCTGCAACATGCTCTACACCGGCGGGTCGACCGGCTTTCCCAAGGCGGTCGTCCATCGGCAGGTGGATTTCCTCTACAACACCCATACCTACGGCCTTCCCATCCTCGGTTTGAAAAAAGGAGACGTGACGGTTTCGGCCTCACGTCTCTTTTTTGGTTATGCGCTCGGCACCAATCTGCTCTTTCCCTTTCGGGCCGGGGCCACGGTGGCGCTCTTTCCCGAAAAGCCCACCCCGGAACGGATTCTCGAGGAGGTCACCCGCCGCAGGGCGACCCTTTTGGTGAGCGTGCCGACGGTCATCAACGCCATGGTGCAGTTCGAGCCCGAGCCGGGGCGCTACGACTGGTCGCGCCTGCGCATCACCACGAGCGCCGGCGAGGCCCTTCCGCCGGCGCTCCTCGAGCGCTACCAGCAGAAGTACGGCCACGAGGTGCTCGACGGGATCGGCTCGGCCGAGCTCTTCCACGTCTACATCACCAACCGACCCGGCGACGTGGTCCCCGGCTCGCTCGGCAAGGTGGTGGAGGGCTACGAGGCCAAGGTCTGCGACGACGACGGCCGCGAGCTTCCCGACGGCGAGCTCGGCTCGCTGTGGATCCGCGGCGAGTCGATGGGGCTCGGCTACTTCCGCCGCACCGCCGACACGCGCAAGCACTTCCGAGGGGAGTGGTTCGTCTCGGCGGACAAGTTCCGGCGCGACGCGGAGGGGCGCTTCTACTACGGCGGCCGCACCGACGATCTGCTCAAGGTGGGCGGGCGCTTCCTCGCCCCCACCGAGGTCGAGAACTGCCTGCTCGAGCATCCCGCGGTGCAGGAGGTGGCGGTGGTCGGCTTCACCGATGCCGAGGGGCTGACCAAGCCGCGGGCCTACGTGGTGGTCAAGCCGGGCGTCGAGGCTTCCGACGCGCTGGTGCGAGAGCTGCAGGACTTCGTGAAGGAGAGGCTGCAGCCCTGGAAGTACCCCCGCCAGGTGATCTTCATGGAGGCGCTCCCGAAGAGCGATCGCGGCAAGATCCTCCGCACCGCGCTCCGCGACTGAAGGGGCCCACCCGAGGGCCCCCGCTCCGAGCATGTGCGTTTCGCGCACGTTTCGACCTCCCTAGCTTCATGGATGGCTGCCATGCAGCCAACGGGGGAGGTCGAAGGTGGATCGGCGCAACTACCATGCAGCGTTCGCTCTCCTTCTGCTCTTGGGCGGTTGCGGAAGCGAGGATCGCACCTGGCCCATCGACGGCCTCGCCGCCCTGGCCCCCGCGGAGGTGGATTTCGGCAAGGTCGGCCTGGGCACCACCGCCACCCGCACGCTCACCCTGCGCAACCGCAGCCGCGCGCCGGTGGCCATCCTCGACTGGGAACTCGAGGGGCTGGGCGAGGACTTCGCCGTGGCGGTGCGCGGCAGCCGTCGGGTGCGCGAAGGGCGCAGCGTCGACATCGTCCTGCGCTTCACGCCCCGCGAGCTGGGCCCTCTTTCGCGCACCCTCGTGGTGCGGACCGACGATGCCGAGAACCCCAAGTGGGAGATCCCGCTGCGGGGTGAGGTCATCCGTCCCCACGTGATTCCCGTGCCCGACACGCTCGACTTCGGTCGCGTGGAGATCGGCGTGCGGGAGGTTCGCACCCTCGAGCTGCGCAACACCTTCGAGATCCCCATCGAGGTCCGGCTCGCGGTGCGCGGCGACGCGCAGTTCGCGGTGGAGGGACCGGCGGGCCTCACCATCCCGGCCCTCTCCTCCCGCGAGGTGGAGGTCGCCTTCGAACCGGAGCGCGCCGGGCGGGTGGTCACCAACCTCGTCCTGCTCCCGTGCCCCGCCTGCGACGAGGCGATCGTCCCCCTCATCGGCGTGGGTATCGATCAGGCGCTGCAGATCGCGCCGCCCGTGGTCGACTTCGGCTACGTGCCGGTGGAGCGCTCCGCCGAGCGCACCTTCACGGTGACCAACGTCAGCTCGAGGGTCGTCGAGATCACCGCCATGGAACTCGGTGGCGAAAGCGATCGCTTCACCCTGACGCCGGTCCTCGGTCGGCTCGCACCCGACGAATCGGTCCAGGTGACGGTGGGCTTTCGGCCCACGGTGGTGCAGCCCGATCGCGAGATCGTGCGCATCCACTCCACCTCGGTGCGCGCGCCCGAGGTGGAGGTGGAGCTGCGGGGCGCGGGCGGCGGGCCGCAGATCCAGGTGTCGCCCGGTGAGATCCGCTTCGGCACGGTCCCCATCGGCGCGCGGGGGCAGCGCGCGGTGCGGATCACCAACGCCGGCACGCCACCGGGCGCGCCGCCGCTCGAGATCCTCGACATCCGCGTGGAGAACCCCACCGTCTCGCCTTTCGGGGTGGATCGCGACCTGACCGTAAACCCCGTGGTGCTCGATGCCGGCGAGGCGGACGAGGTGTTGATCGGCTACGAGCCGCTCGAGCCCGGGACCACGCACGAAGCCGAGCTGGTGATCGTCTCGAACGATGCTTCGCTCCCCGAGATCCGCCTGCCGATGAGCGGCTCCGCGCTCGAGATCCCGCCCTGCGCGCGGCTCGAGATCACTCCGCACCTTCTCGATTTCGGCGCGCTCGACCCGGGGCGCGGCGCGACGCTCTCGGTGCTCATCTACAACCCTGGCCCGGAGACCTGCATCATGCGCAACCTGCGCATCGCCGAGGGTTCGGACCCCGTCTTCCGCACGCGCGAGGTGGAGAGCTTCCTCATCCCCGGTGACCAGTGGTTCGGCTGGATGGTGAACTTCGACCCCGCCGCGGTGGGGGCGGGGGAGGGCGATTACCGCGGCGAACTCGAGCTCTTCGCCGTCAACGCCACCGAGCAGCAGCGCTTCAGCGTCGCCCTGCGCGCGTCGAGCGACGCGGGTTGCCTCGTCTCCGAACCCAGCTTCCTCGATTTTGGCTCGGAGCTTTCCGGCTGCGGCGCGCGCGAGGGCAGCATCCGCTTCACCAACGTCTGCCCGCTCCCCCTGGGCGTGGGGGTTTTGGAGCTCGGGCTCCAAACCTCCGAGGGCGAGTTCGAGATCGTCGCCGGGCCGACCGAACCCTTCGATCTCCCGTCCGGTGCGAGTTTCGAGGTGCGGGTGCGATGGAACGCCCAGACGCGCGGCCTCTCCACCGCGCCCCTCTACGTGCACGAGGACACGCGCATCCGCCCCCTGATGGTGCCGCTGCTCGGCGAGTTGCAGCGGGACGGCCGGCGCGTCGATCGCTTCGTGCAGCACCGGGACGATGCGGCGGACATCCTCTTCGTGGTCGACAACTCCAGCACCATGACCGAGGAACAGCCGCGGCTGGCCGCCGCCTCCCGCGTCATCGTGGACGAGGCGGAGGCGCGGGGGATCGACTTCCACATCGGCGTGACCTCCACCGGGATGACGCCGGCGCCGGCGGGCGGCTGCCCGGGCGGCGCGGACGGCGGCGAGGCGGGGCGCCTCGTTCCCGTGGACGGCTCGCGCCCGCGCGTGCTCGATCCGGCCACGCCCGACGTGCGGAGCGTCCTGGCGCAGAACCTCCAGGTGGGCGTCTGCCACGAACTCGAGCAGGGGATGGAGGCGATGCGCCGCGCGCTCGGCGAGCCCCTGCGCAGCGGGGAGAACGCCGGCTTTCTGCGCGACGACGCGAAGCTCGCCGTGATTTTCGTTTCCGACGAGGACGACCACTCCGGCATCGCCCCGGAGGACTATCTGGCCTTCCTCGTCGGGCTCAAAGGGGAGGGCGGCGCGCGCGCCTACGCGATCGTGGACATCGGCACCGGCTGCCCCGAGGGCGCCGGCCGCGCCGAGCGGCTCATCGAGCTCGTGCTCGGCACGCACGGCCTCGTGGAATCCATCTGCGCGGAGGATTGGTCCGCCGCCATGGCGGCGATCGCGGCGGACGTCTTCACCTTCCGGACCGCCTTCTCCCTCTCGGCCGTGCCCGACGGCGCGGGGATCGAGGTGAGCGTGGACGGCGAAGTGGCCGACCCCTCCACCTATCGCTACGACCCGGGGTCGAACTCGGTGGCCTTCGCGCCCGGCCACGCGCCCGCACCGGGCGCGCGCATCGAGGTGCGCTACACCGCCGCCTGCGGCACGTGATCGCCCACGCGCCGCGGGCCGACTTGCGCCGTGGGCGACAATCGAGATAGACGGTTGCCGGGCGCACCACGCCTCGAGACGCCCGGGAGCCGCCGCCACGTGATCATCGCAGCCCACTCGAGTTGGGAGGATCTGCACGAGCTGGCGCGGAAGGGCGCCGCAGCCCTCGTGCCGGTCGGATCCACCGAAGCCCACGGCCCCCACCTCCCCCTCGCCACCGACGTGATCATCGCCTGCGAGGTGGCGGCGCGCGCCCAGGCCCTGCTCGAGGAGGCGGGCCGTCCCTCGGTGATCTTCCCGCCCCTCGCCTACGGCGTGACCGAGTTCGCGCGGGGCTTCGCCGGAACGGTGAGCATTGCGCCGTCCACCATGGAGGCGCTCGCGGTCGACATCGCCCGCTCGATCCACGAGCAGGGTTTTTCCCCGGTGGTCTTCGTCAACCATCACCTCGAGCCCGCGCACTTCGAGGCGCTGCATCGCGCTGCCGAGGCGGCCCAGCCCGCCCGCGTCATCGTCCCGGATCACCGCAAGAAGCCCTGGGCGCTCGAGCTCGGCGAGGAGTTCTGCCGCGGCGGCAGCCACGCCGGTCGGTACGAGACCTCGCTGGTGCTCGCCGCGGATCCGGTGCGGGTCGCCGCATCGCGGCGCGACTTGCCCGTGCTCGACATCGACCTCGGCAAGAAGATTCGTGAGGGCGCGCGGTCCTTCGGGGAGCTGGGGGCCGATCGCGCCTACATGGGAGATCCCGCGGCCGCCACGGCCGAGGAGGGAAATCGCCTCTATCAGGTGTTGGCCAGGCAGGTCGCCGAGCTGGTCTTGGCCGCATGACCCGGGAGAGAGCCGTGCACATCGATACGCTCAAGGTCTTCTGTGACGTCGTGGATACCCGCTCGTTCTCCGAGGCGGCCCGCCTGAACCGAGTCACGCAGAGCGCCATCTCCCAGCAGATTCGCGCGCTGGAAAAGCGCTTCGCTCAGAAACTCCTCGACCGCGCGCCGCGCGCCATCCAGCCCACCGCCGCGGGCGAGAAGCTCTACGAGGCCGCGCGGGCCGTCCTCGCCCAGTACGAGCGGCTCCTCGAGGTGATGCGCGAGCAGAGCGACGAGGCGATGGGCACCGTCACCATCGCCACCATCCACTCGGTG
>DATGOH010000051.1:0-9741 GCA_035306165.1 Ferdinandcohnia sp. | reverse complement strand
CGGTCGCGCCGTGCGCCACCGCCGTCGCACCGTGCTTGCTGGCCACCGCCACCAAGTGCTTCGCGATGAGCGGGCGGGAGAGTGCGGCCGAGAGGGGATAGACCCCCTGGTAGAGCGCGTGGGCCTGG
Organism: Ferdinandcohnia sp.; assembly: GCA_035306165.1. GTDB lineage: Bacteria > Myxococcota > Myxococcia > Myxococcales > Vulgatibacteraceae > ZC4RG40. The sequence goes on along the minus strand of DATGOH010000051.1, from coordinate 9,613 downwards.
AGGGCGGGCAGGCAGAAGTCCTCGGCGAACTCCTCGCGCGCCTGCACGAACTCGAAGGCCACCGCGCCCGCCGCCTCGGCGCGCGCACGCAACACCTCCACGTCCTTGGCCTCGCCCACGTCGACGTGGCAGGCGATCACCTCGAAGCCGTGGCGGTGGGTGAGCAGGTGGACGAGGACCGAGGTGTCCAGTCCTCCGGAATAGGCCAGTACGATTCTTTCCTTCATCTTCATCCCATCCAGATCGCGCGCAGCTCCTCGGCGATCTCGTCCGGCGAGACCCCTTTCTTCGGCGCGACGAAGATCGTGTCGTCCCCGGACACCGTGCCGGCCACCCCGGGGAAGCGGCTCTGATCCAGCGCGAGCGCCACCTGCGGCGCCGCGCCGGGCGGCGTGTGCACGACCACCAACGTGTCGGTGGCGTCCACCAAGAGCACGGAGCCGGCGACCGCGCGCAGCGCCTCCTCGGGATCGGTCGCCTCCACCCCGTCCACCTCGTAGGCGGTGCCGCCCGAGGGCAGCGCCACCCGCCGCGCCCCGAGCCGCGCGAGGTCGCGCGAGAGGGTCGCCTGGGTGACGTCGAAGCCCTCCTGGAGCAGCAGTTCCCGCAGCTCCTCCTGCGTGGAGACGATGCGGGTGCGGATCAGGCGGCGGATCGCCTCGCGGCGCGCGCGCACGGTCGAGCTCTCACGCATCCGTTTCCTCCCGGATCAGGGTCCCGACCCCGCGGTCGGTGAAGAGTTCCGAGATGATGCCATGCGGGGGCCGGCCGTCGATGACGTGGGCCTGGCGCACACCCCCGGACAGGGCGCGCCGGATGGCGTCGAGCTTGCGCAGCATCCCGCCAAAGACCTTGCCCTCCGCCACCAGCGCGTCGAGGTGGGCGGGCGAGAGCTCGGGCAGGAGGGTCTCGCCGTCGAGGATGCCGGGTACGTTCGAGAGGAAGACCAGCTTGCGCGCGCCGACCGAGAGCGCCACCTCCGCGGCCACGCGATCGGCGTCCAGCACGCGGCTGCGGCCGTCGTCGCCGATGCCGATGGGGGCGATGACCGGGATGTAGCCTTGGTTCACCAGCATCCCGAGGAAGGCGTGGTTCACCTCGAAGCCCGGGCCGCCGCCGCGCACGCGAAAGAGCGCGCCGTCCTCGCCGGTGATGCCCACCGCGCCGCCCTCCTCCTGGTTGAGCAGGGCGACGAGGGCGCGGTGCACCTCGATGAAGCCCTCGTCGGGAAGCGATTCGTTGGGCAGGCCGTGGACGATGATCGGCGCGAGCCCCACCGAGCGGAGCAAGAGCAGGTCGTTGGCGATGACGGCGAGCGGCGGGCCCTGCCGCAGGGCCGAAGCGCCCAGGTACACCACGCAGCGGCTTCCCGCGAAGCGGCGGATGTAGGAGAGCGCCTGCAGAAGCAGCGAGACCTTGAAGCCGGGGGTGTGGCGATCGAGGCGCTCGTCCTTCACGAGGCCGCCGTTCGGCCCCTGCTCGAGGAAGGAGGCGAGATCGGCGTTGATGCGCACGTAGTCGTAGCCGAGGTCGCAGCCCCAGGCGGTGGCCGCGCCCTCGCCCTGGCCGAGCTCCACCTCGACCGTGCAGGTGGGCTCGCGCAGGCGCGCGCGAACGGCCTCGCGATCGAAGGGGACCAGGCCCTGGCGGTAGACCTCGCGCCCCTGGATGCGCACCGTCGCCGCCGCCGGTTCGAGGTCGACCCCGAGGGTGGCGGCGCGCGCGCCGACCGTGGCGAGGATGCGGCCCCAGGCGGGATCGCAGCCGAAGAGCGCCGCCTTCACCAAAGAGGAGCCGGCGATCGCCCGCGCGAGCTCGAGGGCGATCGTCTCCGAGGGAGCGCCGCGGACCTCCACCTCCACGAGCTTGGTCGCGCCCTCGCCGTCGCGGGCGATCTGGCGGGCGAGATCCTGGCAGAGCAATTCGAGCGCGGCGGCGAAGGCGGCGAAGTCCTCGCCCTCCTCCTCGATCGGCGGATTCTTCGCGGCGCCGTTCGCGAGCGCGATCACGGCGTCGTTGGTGCTCATGTCGCCGTCGACGGTGAGGGCGTTGAAGCTGCGCGTCATCGCCCGGCGCAGCGCCCGATCCAAAAGGGCGGGAGCGATCGCCGCGTCGGTGGCGATCACGGCGATCATCGTGGCGAGCTGCGGGGCGATCATCCCTGCGCCCTTGCAGATCGCGAAGAGGCGCACGGTTCGATCGCCGAGGCGGAGCTCCCGCCCGGCGGTCTTGGTGCGGGTGTCGGTGGTGAGGATCGCCTCGGCCGCGGGGAGGGGATCCGGGCCGAGGGCCTGGACGAGCGCGGGGAGGGCGGCCTCGACGAGCGGCACCGGCAGCGGGACGCCGATCACGCCCGTGCCGGCCGAGACGACCTCCTCGGGCGCGCAGCCGAGGGCGCGTGCCGTCGCCTCCACCACCGCACGCGCGTCGCGATCGCCCTGGGCTCCAGTGAGCGCGTTGGCGTTGCCGGAGTGGACCACCACCGCGCGCATGCGGCCGGGCAGGCGCGCCGCGGTGTCGCGGACGGGTGCGGCGCGGGCGCGGTTGGGGGTGAAGCAGCCGGCCGCGGCCGCGGGGGTCTCGCTCACGACGAGCGCGAGGTCCTTCTTGAAGGGCTTGATGCCGGCGTGGACGCCGGCGAAGGAGAAGCCGAGGGGAAGATTCACGGGCGAAACCTCCGCAGGTCGCGAAGGCCGGCGCCCTCGTCCCACCCGCAGGCGAGGTTGAGGTTTTGCACGGCCTGGCCGGCCGCGCCTTTCACGAGGTTGTCGATGGCGCTGCAGGCGAGGAAGCGATTGCCCTGCACCGCGAAGCCGATCCGGCAGAGGTTGGTGCCCACCACCTGGGCGATCCCGACCTCGCCGGGCGCGGCGGCGAGCGAGACGAACGGCGCATCCGCGTAGGCGCTCCGGTAGGCCTGGAGCACCGCGTCCGCGTCCGCGCCGGGAACGAGCCGCCCCACGGACGTCGCCAAGATCCCCCTGCGGATGGGCAGCAGCGTGGGGGTGAAGACCAGATCCACCTCCTCGCCGGCCGCCTCGCCGAGGATGCGCCGGAGCTCGGGCAGGTGGCGATGGCCGAAGATCCCGTAGGCGCGCACGTCGTCGGACAGCTCGCAGAAAGACCAATCCTCGCTCGCTCGCCGGCCGGCGCCGGTAGCGCCCGACACCGCGTGGACCACGATCTCGTCGGGGCGCAACAGCCGCGCTTCGAGCAGGGGGACGAGGGCGAGGAGGATGGCCGTGGGATAGCAGCCGGGGTTGGCCACGAAGCGCGCGTCGGCGAGGCGGTGCCGGTAGCGCTCGGACAGCCCGTAGACCGCGGGACCTCCCTTGCGGAAGGCGGGGGAGAGGTCGATCACCCGAACTCCCTTCTCGAGGATGCGTGGAGCGAACTGCAGCGAGACGTCCTCCGGCGTCGCCAGGAGAACGGCGTCGAGTTCGGCCTCCTCCCAGGCCGCCGGCGGCGCATAGACCAGCGCGCCGGCCTCGCCGTCGATCCCCAAGACGTCGCGTGCACAGCGCCCCGCCCAGCGGTCGCTGCCCAGGAAGGCGAGCGTCGCGTGCGGATGGCGGGCCAGGAGGTGGGTGGCCTCCATGCCCGCATAGCCCGACGCGCCGATGATGCCCACTCGAAGTTGCATATTACGCGCATAAATATGCATCGAGCTTCGAGCGGTCAAGCGAAACCGTGCAGCGCTGCGCGCTCTCGTTGAATCCGCGCCGCGAGCGGGCTACAAGCGCCGCATGTCGATTCTCGCCGTCGGATCCATCGCGCTCGACAGCCTGGAGACCCCCTTCGGTAAGCGGGAGGAAGTCCCCGGGGGCTCCGCCACCTTCTTCTCGACCGCCGCCTCCTTCTTCGGCCCCGTGCAGATCGTGGGCGTGGTGGGGGAGGACTTCCCCGAGGAGCACCTCGACTTCCTCCGCAGCCGCGGGGTGGACCTCGGCGGCGTGGTGCGGGCGAAGGGCCCCACCTTCCGGTGGAAGGGCCGCTACGGCTACGACCTCAACGAGGCGCACACCCTCGAGACCCACCTGAACGTCTTCGGCAGCTTCGATCCGGAGCTCCCCCCGGAGCTTCGGCGACCGGACATCCTCTTCCTCGGCAACATCCACCCCGAGCTGCAGGCGAAGGTCCTCGACCAGGTCGAGGTGCGCCCGCGGCTGGTGGCCGCCGACACGATGAACTTCTGGATCGAGGGCACGCGGCCGCAGCTTTTGCAGGTGCTCGAGCGGGTGGACATGCTCTTCGTCAACGACGCGGAGGCGCGCCAGCTCGCGGGCGAGCACAACATCATCAAGGCGGCGCGCGCCATCCTGCGCATGGGACCGAAGCGGGCGGTGATCAAGCGGGGCGAGTACGGCGCGCTCCTCTTCGAGGACGGCCACGTCTTCGCCGCGCCCGCCTATCCGCTCGAGGACGTCTTCGATCCCACCGGCGCGGGCGACTCCTTCGCCGGGGGGTTCCTCGGCTACCTCGCCCACCGCCGCCGCGAGCTGAGCATGGACGCCATGCGCCAGGCCTGCATCGCCGGCGCGACCATGGCGAGCTTCTGCGTGGAGAAGTTCTCGCTCGAGCGCTTCCGGGAGCTGCGCGAGGAGGAGATCGCGCAGCGGCTCGCCGCCTTCAAGGCGCTCACCGACTTCGTGGAGCTCTGAGCGGCTCGACCACGGCGAGCGCACCCGCCACGTGGAGGCCGGCGCAGCTCCCGTGGATGTCCGCCACCAGGATCTCGCCTTCCGGTCCCACGGCCACGTGGTCGGCCGCCGGGAGTCGTTCGCGCGCGGCCGGGGACAAAAGTTCACGGCCGGTCGCGGCGTCGCAAAGCGAGAGGCGCTCGCCGGGAAGGGCGATCATGCCGCGGACGATCCGCGGCGCGCCTCCGGGCGCGGCGGGCGCCGACCAGCGGACGCGGCCGCGCTCGATGCGGGCCACGCCGTGGGGACCGCGCGCGAAGACCGTCTGGCCCGCGACGGCGACCGCCGGCGCTCCCGGCCCCAGGACCGGCCGCACCCGGTAGCGGAGCGCGCCCGCGGCGTCCAGGCCCAGGATTTCCCCACCCGTCTCCCCCGCCGCGGAGATCAGCACCCCGCGGCGCTGCGCGACGAGCCGTCCGACCGCGTCCACGGGCAGGGGCGTGCGAAAGAGGATCCGCCGGTCGCCGGCCAGGATGCCCACCGCCTCCAGGCCCTGCCGCCCGTCGGCGATCCCCACCACGCCCTCGGCCACCACCGCAAGGGGACCCAGGGGCAGGGGGAGGCGCCAGGCCACCTCCCGCCGATCCAGATCCACGGCGTAGACCATGCCGTTGTCGGCCGCCAGTGCGAGGAAGGGCCCGGAAGCGGCGATGGCGGCGCGATGGGCCGCGGGGGGATCGAGGCGGAAGCGCTGGGCGCCCGTGCGCAGATCCACGCACACGAGGGAACTCTGGTCCACGAGCATCCAGGCGTCGGCGCGATGGCAAAGGTAGCGGCTCTCGACCTGCGCCCAGCCGGTCTCGACCTTCCAGAGCAACGGCGTTCCCGCCTCGCCCAGGGCCAGCAGCGTCCCGCCTTCTTCGAGCACGAGCACAGGGCCTTTGCGCTCCGGCGCCGCGGCCCCCACCGCGCCGTCGTGATCGGTCCGCGCGCCGTCGCGCAGGGCGAGGGACGCGACGCCGCCGACGTGGGCGATCCACGCGCGCTCGCCCGAACCGACCAGGCGCCGGATGGCGGGAAGCTCGGCCCGCCATCGCACGCGGAGGGAAACGGTGCGCAGCTCGCCCACGGCGGGCGGCGCGCCCAGCTTTCCTCGGCGGGGCGGCCGCGCCGGCGCGGGGGCGGATGCGTTCGCGGTCTCCCGCTCCTCGAGGAGGCGGAGGTGGGCGACCGCTTCCTCGCGGAGATCGGTGAGGTAGGGATTGTCACGCAGCCACGGCGTCCACGCGGCGAGCTGGGCGGCGAAGTCGCGCGCACAAGCGAGGATGGTCCGGGCGAGATCTCGACGATCCGCTCGGAGGCTGCGCCCGCCCACGTCCAGCGACTCGGTCCGCAGGTCGTAGCGGAGGATGGGACCGGGTGCCCCCAGCGGAAGGTCCACGGTCGAATCGCCCCCCGGCGTGACGAGGCGGGCGGCGGTCCCCACGAGGTCGCGGAGCACGAGGAAGGGCACGCCGTCGGCCGCCGCGAGCTCCTCACCCCCGGCGCCGAGCAGGGCGAGGCGACCGCGGAGGAGGAGGGCGCCGAGATCCTCGCCGTCTCCATCGGTGGCGATTCGTCCATCGTCGTCGCGGACGTCGAAGACGAGGGCCAGACGTTCGCCCGGCGCCGGGCTGCGCCGCAGGTGCGCGATCTCGTCCGCCTCGGGCCCGTCGGCGAGGCCGTCCACGACCATCCGGTCGAGCCGCTCCGCCTTCTTCGCGAGGGCCTGCAGGCGGGGGTCGAGCCCGGCGCGGGCGTAGCGCGCGGCGATCCCTTGCAAGAGCTCGTGCGCCGAAGCGGCCACCGCCCGGGCGAAGTCGGCGAGCTCGACCTCCACGTCCTGCACCAGGACTTGGGAGGGCCGCACCAGGCGGACGAGCGACAGGAGCACCGCGCCGCCCCGTCGGGCCAGCAGGAGGACCACGCCGGAGGGGAAGCCGAGCTGGGTGGCGCGGCGGCGGCCGGAGGCCAGATCCTGGGCGGCGTCGACCAGGGCGGAAAGCGTGAGGACGAGCTTGCCTTCGAGCAGGCCGCAAGAGATGTCGACCCCGTCCACCTCGATCCCGACCGCGTCCCACGCCTCCTCGGCGACCGCGGCGCCCCGCAGCTTCCTCTCGCCCTTCCAGCGGTTGCCTGTGCGGATGCGGATCACGACCAGCTCGGATAAGAGGATTGACTCGTTACTGCAAGCACTCTAGGGTGATTCCCTTGCGTCGAACCAGCGGAAATCCCTCCGATTTCCCGGCCATCGGTCGCGAGCGCGACCGGAGGGTCGAAGCCGCACCCCCCGCCATCTCGAACCGCCCATGACATTCTACGAGGCAGCCATCCAGATTCTTCTTCGGGAAGGGCGTCCGCTGCATGCCCACGAGATCACCCAGCGCGCGCTCGAGGAGAATCTCCTCTCCCACGTCGGAAAGCAGCCGGAGGTGGTGATGGCCTCCCAGCTCGCCGCGATGGCGCGGCGTAGCCAGGACCGTCGCATCGTGGCCGTCGCCCCCGATACCTTCGGCCTCGCCGACTGGAACCTCGCCAACGATCCCGCTGCCCTCGAAGCGAGCGGCATTCCGCCGGTGCCCGAGGAAGCGAGCCAGCCCCCGCTGCGCGAGCGGGAGCGGCATCCGAAGATCTCCAAGGACAACGTCCGGATCATGGGGCGAGTCGACCGCCGGCGCCGCGAGGAAGCGCGCAAGCGGCGCCGCAAGGCGAAGACCCTGCCGGAGATCGTCGAGGCCATCCTCGGCCACGCCGGCGTGCCTCTTCCCCTCTTCGATCTCGCCGCCGCCATCCGCGCGGCCGACCTCGTCCAGGACGACCTCGGCGGGGCGGCGCTGCGCCAGCGGCTCGTGGAGGAGAACGAACAGCAGGCGCAGGAGCTCTTCGTCTTCTTCGACGAGGACCGCGTCGGCCTGCCCGGGATGGAGGCGGCCGCCGCGCCCGCGGACGCCGAATCGCTCATCGCCGAGGCATTGGAGAAGGTGGTCCGGCCCAAGGCGCGGCCCGAGCCGCAGGTCCAGGCTCCGACGCCGGCCGAGCCCGAGGCGCCGGCTCCGGAGGACTGGGAAGCCCAGAGCCGGCAGCTCGCGGTGCGCCAGATCCGGGCCCGCCTGCAGGAGCTCTCGGTCGAGAACCTCGAGGGGCTCGCATCGACCCTCCTGCAGGAGATGGGCTACCGGGAGGTCCGGCTGGCGAAGGAGCACAAGGAAGGGGGGCTCATCGTCGCGAAGCGGCGGATGGGCCTGCTCGAGGTGCGCCAGGTGGTCCGGGTGCTCCGCGGGGCGCGGGAGGTGCGGCGCGACGACGTGCTCGATCTGCGCAAGGAGATGGCGGCCCACTCGGCGCTCCTGGGCGTGCTCGTCTCGCCGGGCGATCCCACCCGCGAGGCGCGCAACGAGGCGCTGCGGCCGGGCCAGGGCCTGGTGCTCTTGCTCTGCGCCGACGCGCTGGCCGAGCAGCTCGTCGAGCGCGGCATCGGCGTGGCGGCGCGCACGGTGACCCTCGTGCAGTTCGACCCCCGTGGTCTGGCCGCCCGCATTCGCCGCGGTCACCGCAGCCTCGCGGGACGGGCCGAGGCCGAGGCGCGGAAGGAGGAGCGGGAGAGCCGCAAGGCGCGCGGACAGGGTGGGGCGGAGGAGAAGCGCCCGTCGGCGGCCGCCGTCCGTGAGGAAGCGGTGCCCGCGGCCAGCTCCGAGGTGCAGGCCGAGGACGCTCCGCCTGCCGAACCCCGACGGGAGGCCGAGGCGGACGCAGACCTCGAGGCGCGGGGCGCCGGCGAGCGGGAGGACCTAAAGGAGCGCGAGGTGTCCCGCGAGGTCGACGCGCCATCCCGCGAGGAGGCCGCCCCCGCGGAGCCTGCCCAGGAGGTCGTCGTAGCGACTTCGGCGGCGTCCGCGTCCGAAGCCCCGATGGAGGTCCAGGGCAACGGCGCAAAGCGGGTGGACGTGCCGGCCGTCGGAGATCGTCCCGCCGACCGCGAGGAAGGGGAGGCATGAGGCGCGCTCCGGCGCCTTGGCTTGACGTGGACAGGCGGCGCCCGCAGACTCGCGGCATGGACCGCGCCCACCGTCCGGGCCGCTACCTCGCGATCGTCCTGACGCTGGCGGTCCTCCTTTCCTGCCAGCGATCGCCGCCGGCGCTCGCCACCGTCTCGTCGCTGCGGCTCTCGCCCGCGGGCATCACCCAGCATCCCTGGCTCGGGCTCGCGCCCGAGGAGGTGGAAGATCGTGCCCGCGAGCGCCTCGCGGCGGGCGGCAGCCTCGCCTTCCGCAAAGGAGGGAGTTCCCCCGCCCCCACCGATTGGAAGGCCGTCCTCGAGATCGCGCACGTTCGGGCACTGCCTTCGGACGCCCGGGGTGCGGGCTCCCGCGCGGAGGTGGGCCTGCTCCTGCGCCTGGAGCGGGGCGAGGAGCGGATCCGCGCGGACGCCGCGGGCGAGCACCACTTCGCTCCCCACGATCCGCAGATGCGGACCGAGGCCTTCCGGCGTGCGCTCGACGCGGCCCTCGACGAAGCGCTGCGTCTCGTGGTCCTCCAGCTGCGCGCCTCGCGCAAGACGGAGGAGGAGCTCATCGCCGACCTCTCCTCGGAGAATCCGGAGGTCCGCGACCTCGCCATCCGCCTCCTCACCGAGCGCAAGAGCGCAGCGGCCGTCGAGCACCTCATCCCCCGCCTGGAGGACGAAGACCGCAACGTGCAGCTGCGCACGATCGGCGCGCTGGCCGAGATCGGGGATCCGGCGGCGGTCACGGCCCTCGTCGACGCGACCAGCCACAAGGATCCGGGGCTGGTGATCCAGATCGCCTACGCGCTCGGCGAGATCGGCACCGAGGAGGCCGAGGCCTTCCTCTTCACGGCGTCCACGGGCCATCCCGAGCCCGCGGTCCGGCGGGCGGCGACCGAGGCCCTCGAGAGTCTGCGGCGTCGCCGGGCCG
>DATGOH010000050.1:0-4382 GCA_035306165.1 Ferdinandcohnia sp. | reverse complement strand
GACGAGCTCTCCTCGGGCGGCGTGCCGGACATCCGCGTCATCGCCAGCACGGGCACGCCCTTGAAGACGATGACGCGGATGTCCGGCACGCCGCCCGAGGAGAGCTCGTCGAACAGGGGGTGCCGCTGCACTCGGTACTCGATCATCGCCCGGTCCGCCGTTCCGGACAACGAATACAGGCCCGAGAGGATTCCGCTCACGTAGTGCTTGACGGCTCGCTCGTCGAGCCGTGCGCCCGAGGGCTTGCGGAAGAGCGGTCCGTCGCGCCCCTCGATGACGAGGACGCCGTTGCCCATGGCACCGCGCGCCGGCTTGATGACGAACTCGTCGTGCCCGGCGAGGAAATCGCCGAGGCGACGCAAATCGCCGTGGGCTTCGACGATCCCGTAGAGCTCGGGCGTGGGGATGCCGTACTCCGCGCAGAGCGCCTTGCAGCGGATCTTGTCGTCCACCAACGGAAAGAGCCGGCGGGGGTTGTGGCGGAAGATGAACCTGGCGTTGCGCGCGTTGATCCCGAGCACGCCGGCCTGCCGCAGCTTCTGGAACCAGCGCATCAGCCGCCTCGCTCCAGGCCACCTTGGTGGAAGGCGCGGAAGCGCGCCCACTCGCTGAGTCGATAGCCCGTGTAGCGGCCGAGCAGCAGAAGCACCGCCAAGGTGACGAGATGGATCTCCGGGAAGGTGAATACGAAGTGCTGGAGCTGGTCGCTCGCCATCACCAGGAAGCCGCAGACGGAGACGACGAGCGTGCCGATCACCATCTTCGCGGCGTTTTCGGGCCCTTCCTCCTGGAGCGCGATCGCGAGGCGTTCGATGGTCATGGTGAGGATGACGATCGGCAGGGCCGCCGAGCTGATCGCGCGATGCAACCCCGCGTGTTCGGCGAGGACCATGACGCCGGCGATGATGAGGATGACCAGCGTCAGAAGGAAGGATAGGCGCGGCACCATGAGGAGCTGCGCCCGGTCGAGGAGGTGCCGGCCGAACCAGCCCAGGCAGATGACCGTGCCGAGCAGCAAAAGGCCCCACAGCATCCCCGACTCCCGCAGGGAGAGCGCGATGAGGATCGGCATGAAGGTGCCGAAGGTCGGCACGCCGATCAGGTTGCGGAACACCGCCACCACCAGGGCGCCGAGCGGGACGAGGAGGAGCACGCGGAAGACGAGCTGGGCGTGCACGGGGAGCGTGTACAGAGAGAGCTTGTCGAGGAGGCGGTCCGAGTCGGAGATGCGCCGGCGGTAGAGCTGGTACTGCGTTTCCCGCTCGCGGAGCATCGAAATGCGGTAGTTCGAGGTCGGGCTCGCACCCTGCACGGTGGGGTCGTCGCCCACGTGCAGCCGCAGCCGCTCCTCGGGAAGGAAGCCCAGGCTGCCGCCGATGGGATCCAGGGGCCAGAAGCGGCCGTCGAGCCGGACTTCCACCCAGTGGTGGACCTCGCCGCGCCCCCAGTCGACGAGCGGCACGCCCGCGACGACCCGCGCGGGGATGCCGGCGGCGCGCAGCATCGCCACCGCCGCTCGCGCCTTGCCGAGGCTGCCGCCGCGCTCGGCGCGGAGGACCGAGACCGCGTCCTGGGGGCCCTCCTTCCCCTCGGTGGTCTCCACGTCCTTGACGATGAAGGCGTGGATGTCGCGCAGCGCCCGGGCGCGGTTGGTCGGGTCGATGGCGAGCTCCTGGAGGAGCGAAGCGACGACCTCCGAGTCGCTCTGGATGGTGGGCGTGGACGCGAGCAGGCCGGCGAAGTGGCGCGCCTCGCCCTCGCCGAGCGCCGGGATTTCCTCGGGGAGGGGATCGGCGGGGCGGGGCACGGTGCGCACCGAGAAGCGGTAGGAGAGCATCGCGCGCTCGTCGGGCCGACCGACCGCCATGCCGATGCGGTTGCCGTTCTCCGGCCGGATGAAAAAGCCCATGCCCGCGGCGTCGACGCGCTCGTCGTAGATGCGTTGGGTCGGCCCGTCGACCGGGAGGAAGAAGCTCACGGTGGACTCTTCCTCCCGCGCCTCGAGCGGGATTTCGACCTGCACCGACCAGCGGTCCGGCGCGGGTTGGGGCCAGACCTCGTAGCCGAGGGCGACCACCTTGTAGGTGATCAGCCCCAAGGCCAGGAGGACGAAGGCGATCGCGGTGGCGACGATGCGCGGCGACACGGCGCCGATCTTTCCACGGTCGGGAGAAAAATCCAAAAACTACCAGTTGGGCGAGCGGCCGCTCAGGGTGCCGGCGGTGCGGGGAGCCGGCGGGCCATTTCCGCGTTGCGTCGCAGCACGGAGATCATCCGCCGGCTGGTGAGTTCGTTCTCGTCCCGGGCGACGACCACCACGTGGTTGACCCCTTCTTTCAAGGGGAACTCCGCGGTGAAATCGAGGGTGTCGCGCCCGCCCGCGCGCTCGAAGAAGACCTTCTGGTCGTTGACGAAGACGTAGACGTCGCGCAGCCCCGGCCCCGACACGGTACCCTGCAGGCCGTACCGCTCGCCGAGCGAGACGATCCCGCCCTTCGCGTCCACGTGGAGCACGATCCGCGGGGGGATGCGTCCCGGGCGCAGCTCCACCTCGGCCGTGGGCTTGTCCTGCGTCGGCTCCACGCCGTCGGCGGGGACGAAGCCGAAGCGGCCCTCGCCCCACTGGATCTTCACGTGGCGGTCCAGCCGCCCCGCGCTCTCCACGACGCTCCCGGCCTCGAGGCTGCCGAGCACCGGCGCGGCCTCGTGCGGCGCGCTGCGCACCGAGAGCGCGTCCCGGGCGCGCACGCGCTTGGCGAAGGGGGTGAAGGCGGGCGGTGTGCGCAGGACGGGAATCTCGAGCTCCTCGACAGTGAGCTCCTCGAGGTCCTCATCGAAGATGACGAGCCGTAGGGGCATCGTCTCCTCGGTGTAACCTTCCTTCAGCTCGAGCTCGAACTTCGCCTGCGCGACTTCGCCGGGGGCGATGGCGCCGACCTTCCAGCGGCCCTTCTCGATGAAGATCTTCTCGGAGCCCTTGTTCTTGATGGAGGCGAAGGTGGTCTCCGAACTCGGCCCCTCGCCGAGGTTCTGCACGTCGACGCGCAGCTCGAGCTTGCGGCCGGGAATGGGCAGGCCGAGCCCGTCCTGGCTCGACACCTGCCACGAGAAGGCGAAGCGCGGACGCGGCGAGCCGGCGAGGCTCACCTCCGTCATCACGGGATCGTAGGCGTTGTCGAAGCCGTCCTCGAGGCGGAGCGTGACCGGGTCGCGGCGCCCGCTGACCGATGGCGGGATCTCGACCTTCGTGGTCCAGCTCCGGCTCGCGCCCGGCGGGATGTGCCCGAAGAGGAACTCGCGGCGATCGAGCAGGCGGTTGCTGTCGCTCTCGGTCCAGGCGCGGACGCGGTAGGCGGGCACGCTCCCGCGGTTGGTGACGGTCACCGTCAGGGGGACCTCCTTGGACGGGGCGACGGTCTCGTCGGGCGCGGGCGAGAAGCTCACCTCGAGCTCGGGCTTCTTCGCAGGGCGGGCGCCGAGCTGCCAGTCGACGCCGAGGTCGCGGATGGCCTGCTCGAAGCGGTGCTCCTCCTCCTTGGCGATGCGGTCCACGTAGGCCTTCATCTGCTCGAGGATGCGCGCGCGCTGCGGGAAGGGCGCGGCCTGCAACAGGCCCTTGGCGAAGCGGATCTGGAAGTCCTCGAAGAACTCCTCCCCGGGATCGGCCTCGTCCATGGCCTCCTCGTCGACCAACTCGTCCTTCGGGCGCTCGTCGCGCAGGTAGCGCAAGCGGAAGAGCGCCTGCTCGCCGGGGTCTTCCTTGCGGGCCGTGGCCTCGCTGCTCTGGCCCATGGGAATGAGGTCGGCGGGATTGGCGAGATGGCGTTCGAGGTCGACTTCTCGCATGGTCCGCACCGGCGCGAAGGCCTGCACCGCCTCAGCGTCCACCCGAGAGGCGACGAGCTCGACGTCGGGCGTGATCCCCGTCTCTTGGATCGAGACCTCGCCCGCGGTGAGGTACTGGGCGATGGTCAGCTTGAGGGCGGACTCGTCGGGCAGGTCGTAGAGGACCTGGACCGAGCCCTTGCCGAAGGTGGGGCGGCCGATGACCACCGCGCGGTCGAGGTTCTTGAGGGCGCCGGCGACGATCTCGCTCGCCGAAGCGGACGAGCCATTCACGAGCACCGCGAGCGGGAGATCCTTTTCGAGCAGCGCGTCCTTCTGGTCGGTCGCCTTTTTCACTTCCTTGGGCCGGTTGTCCTTGCCCACGGTGGCGACGATCGGCCCATCGCGCAGGAAGGTGTCGGAGACCTGGATGGCCTGGTCGAGCAGACCGCCGGGGTTGGAGCGGAGATCGAGGACCAGGCCCGTCAGCTCGCCGCGGGCCTTCTTGCGCAGGTCGGCGATGGCGGCGTGGAGGGCGCGGGCGGTGTTGCCCTGGA
>DATGOH010000049.1:0-5969 GCA_035306165.1 Ferdinandcohnia sp. | reverse complement strand
CGAGGTTGATCTCGCGCACCCCCTGCGCGACGAGCCGCTCGGCCTCGCGCACCACGTCTTCGATCGGCCGCGAGCGCTGCTTGCCGCGCAGCTTCGGGATGATGCAGAAGCCGCATTGGTTGTCGCAGCCCTCCGCGATCTTCAGGTAGGCCGTATAGGCGGGGAGCGAGTTGCGCCGCGGGGTGGCCGCGGTCTGGATGTAGTCGGGATCGGGGACGAACTGCCGCGGCGCGCCCTCGTCGCGCAGGATGCGGACGATCTCCGCGGGGGTGCCGCTGCCCAGGAAGTGATCGACCTCCGGCAGCTCGCGGGCCAGCTCCTCCGGATAGCGCTGCGACAAGCACCCCGTCACCACCAGCCGCTTCGCCTTTCCCGCGGCCTTCAGCTCCGCCGCCTCGAGGATGGCCTGGATGGATTCCTCTTTGGCCGACTCGATGAAGCCGCAGGTGTTGACCACGATCACATCGGCCTCCTCGGCGTCGCGGGAGAACTCCCAGCCCTCTTCGAGGAGGCTGCCGAGCATGATCTCGGAATCCACCCGGTTCTTCGGGCAGCCCAGGGTGACGATGTGGACGCGCCGCCCGTCGCGGTCCCGTTTCTCTTCGTGGACTCTCGAATTCACGTCAGTCTCGGAAGTTCTTGAAGCTCATGTCGATCTTCAGGGCGTCCGCCTTGGAGCGGCAGAGCTGGATCGTCGCCTGCAGCTCGTCCCGGCTCTTGCCGCTCACGCGGATGGCATCGCCCTGGATGGCCGGCTGCACCTTGAGCTTGGCGTCCTTGATGAGCTTCACGATCTGTTTGGCCTTCTCGGCGGGAATGCCCTGCTGCAAGGAAACGCGCTGCTTCCACAGCTTTCCTCCCGCCGGCTCCTTCTTGCCTCGCTCGAGGGCGTTGGCCGAGACGCCCCGCTTGATCAGCTTGCCGAGGAGGATGTCCCAGAGCGCGTCGAGCCTCTCCTCGCTGTCGGTCTTCAGCTCGATGCTCGCCTTGTCGGCGCCGAGCTCGATCTCCGCGGGCACGCCCTTGAAGTCCCAGCGCGTGGTCACTTCCTTGCGCGCCTGGTTGATGGCGTTGTCGACCTCCTGCAGGTCCACCTCGGACACGATGTCGAAGGAAGGCATCTTTCTCTCCTACGTCTCGACGACCACGGGAATGACCAGCGGCCTGCGCCCCGTGGCCCTCTGGTAGGCACGGCGGACGGCGAGCCGCACCTCGTCTTCCACCGCGCCCTCTTCCCGCCGACGCGCAGGCTCCATGCGGGTGAACGCGCGAACGATCTCCTCCTGCAGCGACCGCTCGAGGGCCGCGTCCATCACCGCCAGGCCACGCGCCACGATCGCGGGTGGTTGGACCATTCCTCCGGTGGCGTCTACCACAACGACCGCCGCGACCACACCCAGCTCCCCCAGGAGCAAGCGCTCGGTGACGAGATCGTCCTCCACGAGCTGGCCGCTCTGGCGATCCAGGTACAGACGCCCCGCCGGCACCTGGCTGGCGCGCATCGCCCGTCCCTCCGCGAAGGCGAGGACCTGACCGTCCAACAGAAGGTGCGCCCGCTCGGCGTCGACCCCGGCGGCGATCGCCGTCTGGCGGTGGCGCACCAAATGCCGCCCCTCCCCGTGCACGGGCACGAAGTGCCGGGGCTGGACGGTCTCGATCATCTGCATCTGCTCCTGTTGGCTGGCGTGGCCGGATGCGTGCACCCGCTCGCCGTGGTAGACGTGCACCCCCTGTAGGGCGAGCGCGTCGAGCACCGCCGCCACCGCCACCTCGTTTCCGGGGATCGCCGACGCGGAGAGGATGGCCGTGTCGCCGGGCTCGAGCCGAAAGGGCAGGCCGTCGCCGCCCATCGCGAGGCGCGTCAGCGCCGACTGCGGCTCGCCCTGGGCGCCCGAAGCGAGGATGGTCACCTGGTTGCGGCGACGCGCGGAGACCGCCTCCGCCTCTACGAAGAGGTCCGCGCGGGCGCGCAGGTGCCCGGTCTGCATCGCCACCATCACGTTCGTCTCGATCGCCCGCCCGTAGAGCGCCACCTTCCTCCCGTACTTCGCCGAGAGGTCGATCACCTGCTGGATGCGGTGGATGTTCGAGGCGAAGGTGGCGACGACGATCCGTCCCTCGGCAAAGGCGAAGATCGGCTCGAGCGCCTCACCCACCGATCGCTCCGAGGGGGTGCGTCCCGGCCGTTCGGAGTTGGTGGAATCGGACAGGAGCGCGAGCACGCCGTCGCGCCCGAGCTCGGCCAAGCGCTCGAGGTCGGTGGCCGGCCCCAAGGGCGTGGGGTCGAGCTTGAAATCCCCCGTGTGCACGATCCGCCCCTCGGGCGTCTCGACGTTGAGCGCGAAGGCGTCCGGCACCGAGTGCGTGATGCGCACCGCTTCCACCGAGAAGTCCCGCCCGGGCCGGACCACGCCGCCCGCCTCCAGCTCCCACA
The DNA here is from genome assembly GCA_035306165.1 of Ferdinandcohnia sp. Taxonomy (GTDB): domain Bacteria; phylum Myxococcota; class Myxococcia; order Myxococcales; family Vulgatibacteraceae; genus ZC4RG40. Next base: position 3,535 of record DATGOH010000049.1, on the reverse strand, counting down.
GCCGCGCCTCGTCCACCCCCGCCTCGCTCAGCCTGCGCGAGAGCAGGGCCAGCGTGAAGGCCGAACCCCATACGGGGACGTCGAACTCGCGCAAGAGGTACGGGACCGCGCCGATGTGGTCCTCGTGTCCGTGCGTGAGCACGACGCCGCGCAGCTTGTCGCGAATCGTGCGCAGGTAGGTGAAGTCGGGAAGGACCCGTTCGATGCCCGGCGCGTTGCGCGGAAAGAGGATGCCGCAGTCGATGAGGATCGCCTCGTCCGTCGTTTCGACGACCAGCAGATTGAGGCCGATTTCCCCGAGGCCTCCGAGGGGGACGAGCCGGAGCATGCGGGAGCCCGATTAGCACCCGACCGTCCCGCCGACAAGGTACGGCGCACGCGCACGGGCCCCGCAGAGGACCGACCGAGCCCTTGCCCTCCCGCTCGTCGATGCGCACCGATCCCCGGCGAAGGAGGTCGAGCGATGTCGCATAGCCGAGGAAGGGGACATTTGGCCATCCGACCCTGCGAGATTTGCAGCGCGCTCGTCCTTCACGAAGAGGGGGAGATGGAAGCCCACGAGGGCCAGGAACCGCAGCGCCGCTGGAGGGCCTTCCCTCACCATGCCCCCGGCGGTGCCATCTGCATCGGCGGCGGCGCCATCTCCCGCGAGCTGCGCCGCGCCCTGCAACGCACCCGGGCGCATCGCCTCCGCAGCTCCGATCCCGCCTGAAAAGGGGACGCCACCGCCCCGCGACGAGCGGACGGTGGCGTCGGTCGTGTCGGCCCGGAGGGCGACCGCCTCCGGGCCGCGCGTCTCAGCGTGGAGCCGCGCGATCCGTCACTCGAAACATGCGTCGTAGTCGCCGTCGCAATCCAGCGACTCCACGCAGGTTAGCTGGTCCTCGGTCCACCAGTTCGTGCAACCCTCGACGCAAACCGAACGCGTGTCGGTGGCGAAGATGCCGCAGCCGTAGAGCACGCGATCGCAGAGCGCCGCGCAGGCCGGATCCTTGTCGTCGAAGCAGCTCGTCCACTCCTCCGAGCAAGCCTCCTCGTCCTTCAGACAGTCCACGAGCCCGGGGGTTTCGACCCAGTCGAAGGTGCAGTCGAAGAGGCAATTCTCCCTGGCGTCGTCGGGGTTGGCGCTGCACGCCGCGACGGAATCGCAGAGAACCTCGCATTCCTCCTCGCTCCCTTCTTCCTCGAAGCACGCCTCGACCGCGTCCCAGTCGCAGGTCTCCGCCACCTCCGTGACGCACGTACGCTGCGCCTCCGAGAAGCCCTCGCAATCCCGGATGCAGTCCTGGAGCCGCGCCTGGTCGTCGCCGCCACCTTCGTCCCCGAACATGGGACAGGCCAGCAGCGTCGCGCAGATCGACGCGCACTCCGATTCCTCCCCACCGGCGCCGCCCGTGCCACCGGATCCGCCGCCTCCCCCGTCGCCCCCCGTACCTCCGGCACCGGCTTCTCCGCCTCCGCCGGTCCCTCCCGCGGCGGCGCCGCCGGCACCGCCGTCGCCCCCGCCGTCGTCCGTCTCGCAAGCAGGCACGATCGAGCCCATGCAGACGACGAAAAGAAGCGTCACGAATCCGACACCGATTCCCCTCCCGCGCGCGGGAGCGAAGACTTCTCGTTGTATCGACTCACCTCGATTCGAATTCCTCGGGCGGGTGCGAGAGCGCATGTCTCCCATTTCCGCTACCCGCCCGTCGGGATGCTATCGGGCGTGCCGTATCGAGGGCAACGGGTGCCCCGCCGCTCCCCGGCCGCGCAGGGACGACGGCTCAGCGGCGCATCTGGGTGTCGACGCGCACCGCATCGGCCGGGAAGGCCTTGTCCGGATCGAAGGCGGAGAGGGGCGCCGCCTCGCCGACTTTCGGCTCGACGAAGGTGATGTGGTTTTCGCTCCCGTCGGCCTGCACCACCACCGAGCGGCGCACCATGCCCGTCTGCCCGTCCACGACGAGGAGCACCTTCGAAAAGCCGCTGCTCTTCTTCTTCGGGACGAGCTCGAGGACCACGCCCTCGCCCAGGCCCGTGCGCGAGGAGGGCGCGACGTCGAAGTCCTCGGTGAGCTTGCCGCGGCCCCATAGGAAGCTCACCGCGGCCGAGAGCGCCTCGGGGTCCAGGCGGTGCACCGTCACCTGCTTGGTGTCCGGGTCGTAGGTGTAGCCGAGGTCGCCCACGAGGAGGAGGATGCGCCCGTCGTCGTAATCCCACCGCATGCGGGGGCCGACCTCGCCGATCGGCTTGCGGAAACGCAGCCGGCCCTGCGCGGTCGAGCCACCGAGCCGCGAGGGCATCCCCCCCTGGCGGAAGGTCTGGGTGAAGCGGGTGTCGAAGCCCTCGGTCTTCTCGTAGAAGGCCTGGATCTTCTCCACGACCGGCGCGAGGTCGGCGGCGGGCGCCTCGGCAACGCCGAGCGCAGGGACCAGGAACAAGAGAGCGGGGAGCATGCGTCGCATCGTCTTCCTTCCGACGTCGGGGCGGGGGCTTCGATTCACAGCACGTGGCGGGCGCAAGCGTCCACCAGCGCGGAAACGCCCTCGCGGGTGATGGCCGAGATCAGGAACACCTCGAGGTCCGGCATCCTTTCGGCCAGGAGGTCGCGAAAGGCTTCCGCCCGCGCGCGGGCTTGGGGGATCTCCACCTTGTTGATGGCCACGATCTGCGGGCGCTCCGCCAGCGCGGGCGAGTAGTGGGCGAGCTCCCGGTTGATCGCCTTCCAGTCCTTCTCGAGATCGCGCTCGGGGTCGAGATCGGGTGCCTGCGCGTCCAGCACGTGGACGAGCACCTTGCAGCGCTCCACGTGTCGGAGGAACTGGTACCCGAGGCCCACGCCCTCCGCCGCCCCCTCGATCAGGCCGGGGATGTCCGCCACCACGAAGCTCGTGTGGTCTTTGAAAGCGACCACGCCGAGGTTCGGCACGAGGGTGGTGAACGGGTAGTCGGCCACCTTGGGACGCGCCCGGGAGATCACCGAGATCAGCGTGGACTTGCCCGCGTTCGGATAGCCGATGAGCCCCACGTCGGCGAGCAGCTTGAGCTCGAGGACGAGGTCCCGCTTCTCCCCCGGCGTTCCGGGTTGGGCGAAGTCGGGCGCCTGGCGCGTGGAGGTGGCGAAGTTCATGTTGCCCAGTCCGCCCCGCCCACCCTTGGCGGCGAGGAACACCTGCCCCGGCTCCGCCAGGTCGCAGAGCACCTCCCCCGTCTCCGCGTCCTTGATCAGGGTTCCCACCGGGACGCGCAGGCGCACGTCCTCGCCCTTGCGGCCGTTGCGATCCTGGCCCATGCCGTTCTGGCCGCGCTCGGCCCGGATGACTCTCTGGTAGCGGTAATCGAGCAGCGTGGAGAGCTGGGGATCGGCCACGAAATAGACGCTGCCGCCGTCGCCGCCGTCACCGCCGGACGGCCCTCCCTTGGGGACGTACTTCTCCCGGCGGAAGGCAACCGCGCCGTCGCCCCCGTCGCCCGCCTCCACCCGAATCTCGACCTCGTCGACGAACTTCATGGCCTACCAACGAAAAAGCCGCTGGCACGCGAGGCACCAGCG
>DATGOH010000048.1:0-2003 GCA_035306165.1 Ferdinandcohnia sp. | reverse complement strand
CTTCCTCCGCTCCAACGGGCGAACCCTGCGCAAGCACCTCGAATCCACCCTCGGCGACGGATACGGCGTCCTCGTGGTTCCCGCCGAATCCTTCACCGAGGGCTCGCAGGCGCTGCAGAACCTCCGCTGGCTCCTCTCGCGGCCGGGGCCCCTGCCGACCACGATCTTGGCGCTCCTGTCCCTCTTTCCCCAGCGCCGTCCCGTGGAGCCCCTCCCCGCCTCCCGCCGGACCACCCTCGAGGACCTCGCCATGGGAATCCCCTTTGCCGCCTGGAGTTCCCCCGACAACGAGCTGCAGGCCCTGCTGTGGAGGCTGGCGGCGCTGGCGTGGACCGAGGCGGCCCGCCTGATGGAGGAGGCCCCCGAGGCCCCCGAGACGCGGCGTCTGCGCGCCAACCTGGACGAGGGCCTGCACTCCGCGCCCTTCCGCCAGGCCTCCCACGGCCCCGCTTTCCAGCCGGATGCGGTGCGGGCCGCCGCCAACCGCCTGGCGCGGGCCATCGAGTCGGGCGGCGCCCTGGTCTCCGAGGAGGTGAGGCGGGAAGCGGCGAGCGCCCACCAGAGGCTGCTGCGCGCGCTGGACGAGAGGACCCGCGCGGGGGGTGCGCCGGCCTAGGAGCCGGCTGCGGCGGACGGATGCGGGGCTGCGGCCGGCGTCGCGCCTCGCGCGGCGGCCGCCGCGCAGCCCCCGCGCGGCGATTGCAAGCACCTCGAAACGGCGCTAGAAGGGCGCAAAAACCGAGGTTCGCTTGGTCTCCACGCAAGACATCCTCGAGGCGCGGGAGCGGATCGGCGCGCTGGTTTCGAAGACGCCGTGCTGCCGCTCCGTCACCTTCAGCGAGCTCACCGGGGCGGAGGTTTTCATCAAGTTCGAGAACCTCCAGATGACCGGCTCCTTCAAGGAGCGCGGCGCCGCCAACATCCTCCAGAGCCTGTCGCCCGAGCAGCGGAAACGGGGAGCCGTCGCCGCGTCGGCCGGCAACCACGCGCAGGGCGTCGCCTATCATGCGGGGCGGCTCGGCATCCCGGCGACCATCGTCATGCCGGAGCACACCCCGCTCATCAAGGTCTCGCGGACCCGCAACTTCGGTGCCCGGGTGGTGCTCGCCGGCGCCACCTTCGACGAGGCCTACGCCGAGGCGCGTCGCATCCAGGAGGAGCAGGGCCAGGTCTTCGTCCACCCCTTCGACGACCCCCTGGTGATCGCCGGCCAGGGCACCATCGGCCTGGAGATCCTCGAGCAGGTCCCCGACGTGGAGGCCGCCGTCGTCCCCATCGGAGGCGGCGGGCTGATCTCCGGCGTCGCGGTCGCGCTCAAGGAGGCGCGGCCCGGCGTGCGCGTGATCGGCGTGCAGGCCGCGGCCTTCCCCTCCATGAAGGCGAGCGTCGACGCCGGGAGTGCGACGACGGTCGGCGGCGGCCACACCATCGCCGACGGCATCGCCGTCAAGCGACCGGGCGAGCTCACCCTGCGCCACGTCCAGCGCTACGTCGACGGGATCGTCACCGTCACCGAGGAGGAGATCGCCTACGCCATCCTCGCCCTGCTGGAGAAGGAGAAGACGGTGGCGGAGGGCGCCGGCGCCGCCGCGCTCGCCGCCCTGCTCAACGGCCACGTCGAGGGCCTGCGGGGCAAGAAGACGGTGGTCGTCCTCTCCGGCGGCAACATCGACGTGACGCTGCTCTCGCGGATCATCGAGCGCGGCCTGGTCAAGGAGGGCCGGTTGGTGCGGATGGTCGTCACCGTCGCCGACCGGCCCGGCGGCCTGGCAGGCCTGGCCCGCGTGGTGGCCGATTCCGGCGCCAACGTGATCGAGATCCACCACGACCGCGCCTTCGGCATGGCCGCCATGGGCGAGACGGACGTCGAGCTCACCCTGGAGACGCGGGGCCACGACCACATCCAGCTCTTGCGCGAACGCCTCGCGCGCGCCGGCTACCGCGTCTTCGAGAAGAGCTGATCAGTAGAAGTCGACTCCCACCTGGACCAGCCCGCCCCAGAC
>DATGOH010000047.1:0-6610 GCA_035306165.1 Ferdinandcohnia sp. | reverse complement strand
GAGCCGTGGCGCCGCCACAGCACCCTCGCCGAGGTCTGCGAGGCCCGCTACATGGGCAAAGGGGTGGACTCCTACCTGGAGGCGCTCCGGCGGATCGCAAAAACTTTGGGCTGAACTTCGGACGAAAATGCGCTACTCGCTGCCGCTCGACATGTCTTCCTCCGACGCGCCGGGTCGACCGTCATGATGCTTGGCCCCGAATCTCCCGTGCTCTGGACGGGGTTTCTCCTCCTCGTCGTCATCCTCCTCGCGCTCGACCTCGGGGTCTTCCACCGCAAAGCCCACGTCATCGGGGCGAAGGAAGCGCTGTTCTGGTCCTGCTTCTGGATCGCGCTTGCGCTGATCTTCAACGGCTTCGTCTTCCTCTTTCTCGGTCGGGACAAGGGCATCGACTTCTTCACCGGCTACCTGATCGAGAAGAGTCTTTCGGTCGACAACCTCTTCGTGATCGCGATGGTCTTCACGACCTTCGGGGTGCCCCGCCTCTACCAGCACCGCGTGCTCTTCTGGGGCATCCTCGGCGCGATCATCCTGCGCGGCGTGATGATCCTGGTGGGCGTGCAGCTCATCGTGCGCTTCCACTGGATCATCTACGTCTTCGGCGCCTTCCTCCTCTTCACCGGCGGACGGATGCTCCTCGGTAAGGGACACGATCCCGATCCGGAGCACAGCTTCGTCTTCCAAATCTTCCGCAGGGTGGTGCCCACCACGAACCGCTACGACGGGCAGCACTTCTTCACGCTCGAGAACGGGAGGAAGCTGGCCACGCCGCTCCTGGCCGCGCTGGTGGTGGTGGAGGCCATGGACGTGGTCTTCGCGCTGGACTCCATCCCCGCCATCTTCGCGGTGACCACCGATCCCTTCATCGTCTTCACGTCCAACGTCTTCGCCATCCTCGGCTTGCGGTCGTTGTACTTTCTGCTCGCGGATGCGATCGATCGCTTCAAGTACCTGGACGTCGGGCTGTCTCTGATCCTGATTTACGTGGGCCTGAAGATGCTCGCGAGCGACGTCTTCCCCATTCCGTCGCTCGTCTCGCTGGGCGTGATCGTGCTCATCTTGACCATCACGATCCTCGTCAGCCTCAGGCTCACCAAGGAGGACGACGCGTCGCCGTGAGGAAGGGCTCACCACGTCTGGTCGCGCTGCGGGTGCTCGAGCGGGTCGAGCACGACGGCGCCTTCGCCAATCTCGCGCTCGACGCCGCCTGCGCGGACGCGGGCCTGGATGCCCGGGACGCGGCGCTGGCCACCGAGCTCACCTACGGGCTGTTGCGTAGGCGCGACGCGCTCGATCGCGCGCTCGCCCCGTTCATCCGCTCCGGCTGGCAGAGCCTCGAACCCGAGGTCAAGAACGTCCTCCGCCTCGGCGCCTACCAGATCCTCTACACGCGCATCCCGCCGCACGCCGCCGTGGACGAGACGGTCGGCACGGCCAAGCGCGCGGGTCTGTACCGCGTGGCGGGGCTCGTGAACGCCGTGCTCCGGCGGCTCGCGGCGCAGGGAGCGCCCCCACCGCTCGATCCGCAGGCGGAGCCGCTCGAATGGCTCCGGGTGGAGGGCTCGCTGCCGCCGTGGCTCACCGAGCGGCTGCTCGACGTCCTCGGCCCCGAGGAGGCGGTGGCCTTCGTGCAGGCCATCAACCGGCCGGCGCGGGCTTCGATCCGCGCGAACGTGCGGCGAAACGGACGGCAGGCGCTGCGCAAGCGGCTCGAGGAGGAGATCCCCGAGGCCACGATCGAGCCGAGCGCCTGGGCGCCGCAGGGGCTCTTGGTGGACCGCGGGGGATCGCTGCCCCGACTCCCCTCCTTCCAGGAGGGCCTGTTCTCGCTGCAGGACGAGGCGGCGCAGCTCGTGGTGCACCTGGCCGGGGACGTGGCGGGATTGAAGGTGCTCGACTGCTGCGCGGCCCCCGGCGGCAAGAGCTGCCACCTGGCCGAACTCGGCGCCAAGGTCGTGGCCATGGACCGCAACGCGCGCAAGGTGCGGCGCATCGTGGAGGAGGCCGGGCGGCTCGGCCTCGAGGTGGAGGCGGTGGAGGGCGACGCCACGGCGGCGATGCCGCGCGGCAAATTCGACCTCGTGCTCGTGGACGCACCCTGCACCGCCCTCGGCACGCTCCGCCGCCACCCCGAAATCCGATATCGCGTGGAGACGGACGACGTTCGGCGGATGGTCGACCTCCAGGCGAACATTCTCGATCAGGCGGCGACGGCGGTGCGCCGCGACGGCATTCTCCTCTACGCGGTCTGCTCGTTCTTGCCCGAGGAGGGCGAAAGGCAAGTGGCGGCCTTCCTCGAGCGCCACCCGGACTTCGAGCCGGCGCCCCTCGAAGCGCCGCCGCCCTGGGCGATCGACGGCTGGAAGCTGCGGACCTGGCCGCACCGCCACGACATGGACGCCTTCTTCGCGGCCCGCCTGCGGCTCCGCTAGATTCCCGACGTCCCAAAGGGCCCGCCTTCGAGCCCAAAACAGTTTCGCATGCCCATGACAGGGGGTATCGCCATCCCCCACCGCGATCACTTATAGTGATCGAGCAGCACACGCATAGATGGTCTATCCCATGCCGAGGACTCTCGGCTTGGCGCAATGGGAGGAACCATGGGACAGCGTCTCCGCGGAGTTCGGGTGCTCGTGGTGGAGGACGACCCCGACCTCGGAACGATGACGCAGCTCTTTCTCGAGGACGAGGGGGCGATGGTGCGCGTGGCGCAGTCTGGGGGAGATGCGCTGCGGGAGATCGACACCTTCGAGCCCGAACTCGCCCTGCTCGACTCGAGGCTTCCCGACATGCCGGGGCGCACGCTGAGCGGGCTGTTGCACGAACACGCCTCCTCGTGCGTGCAGGTGCTGGTCAGCGGTGACCATGCCGAGGTACAGGATTGGTCGCGGTTCGGGGGGTTCGCGGTGAGCAAGCCCTACGACCTCGACGAGTTCTTGGGCATTCTCGTGCGCGCGGTGCACGCGGAATCGCACGCGGTCGCCTCCGGCTTGTGACGCGGGACGAGCGCTGGTAGGAGGGCCGCAGGAGGAGTTCTCGTGGCCCTGGACGCGCTCGTCGCCCCCTCGATCCTTTCCGCGGACTTCGGTCGACTGGCCGAGGAGATCGCCGCCATCGAAGCCGGCGGCTGCGACCTCGTCCACGTGGACGTGATGGACGGCCGCTTCGTCCCCAACCTCACCATCGGGCCGCTGGTGGTGGAGGCGGTGGCGAAGGTGGCCTCCCGCCCGCTCGACGTGCACCTGATGATCGTCGAGCCGGAAAAATACATCCAGGCGTTCGTGGACGCCGGCGCCTCCATCGTCACCGTGCACGTGGAGGCCTGCCCGCACCTGCACCGCACCATCCAGCAGATCAAGGCGGCGGGCGCGAAGGCCGGCGTCTCCCTCAATCCCTCCACCTCCCCGTCCGCGATCGACTACGTGCTCGAAGATCTGGACATGGTCCTCGTGATGAGCGTGAACCCCGGCTTCGGCGGACAGCGCTTCATCCCGTCGGCGCTGCGCAAAATCCGGGAAATCCGAGACATGGCGCGCGCCCGCGGGCTGGACGACCTCTGGATCGAGGTGGACGGCGGCGTGGGCCCGGCGAACGCCGAAGAGGTCGCCCGCGCCGGGGCGAACGTGCTGGTGGCGGGAAGCGCGGTGTTCGGGGCGCGCGACTACGGCGAGGCGATCGCCGCCATTCGGGCGGGAGCACAAAAGGGTCTCTCCCATTCGCTCCGCGGATAGGCGGACGTATTTTCCCTTCGGAGCATTCCGGCCGAAGGGAGAGTCGTGGCCCACCGACACGCCATACTCCTCATCGAGGACGAGCCGGAGCTCGCTCTGCTCCTCGAGGAGGTCCTCGAGCGCTACGAGGTCCACTCCGCGGGGAGCATGCGCCGGGCCCTCGAACTCTTGGAAACCTTCCGCCCCTGCGTGGTGATCTCCGACCTCTCGCTTCCCGACGTGGCGCGCGATCAGGTGGTCGCCTCGATCCGCACCGCGGCGCCGGGCGTGCCGATCGTCCTCATGAGCGCCATCGCCACGCAGGACCTGGAGGAGACGGCGCGGGAACAGGGCGCCGACCGGATCGTCTCCAAGCCCTTCGAGATCGAGGACTTCGAAGCCTCCCTGGTCTTCCTCTGCCCGCCGGAGCAGGAACGCGAGGCCCCGCCTGAATCCGCCGGCCAGGATGTTTAGGCTGATCCTGGCGACATGCAGACTCTCGTCTCCACGCGCATCCTCTCCGGGACCTCCCTCGAACCCCGTTTTCTGCGCCAACTGCGCGATCGCGGCTTCGTGGCGCTCGAACTCTACGCGACGCCGGACACCTTCGACCTGCGCTTCACGGCCAGGGCGCGTTCGTTCCGGCGGCAGCTCGAGGCGGCCGGGATGCGCGTGCCCTGGGTCTATCTGGGCGAGGCCTATCTCCCGCGGCTCGGCAGCATGCTGCGCTTCGAGGAGTTGACCGCCACCCTCGTGGCACTCCACGCCGAGGCGCTGGTCCTGCCGCGCGCAGCCTGGGACGCCGCAGGCCTGCCGACGGCGCTCGACTCCCTCCGCACCTACGTGCAGCGCGCGGGGGCGCGCCTGATCCTCGACGCGCACGCGCCGGAGGATCGCCCCGTGGTCGAGGCGCCGGACCTCGGCTTCTGTTGGGACGTGGCGCCTTGCGTGCACGGGCCGGAGATCGGTGAAGAAGCGCTCGCACGGCTACCCCGCTGGCGGCTGCAGGGCGTGCGGGTCGCCCACCTGCGCGACGGCCACCATCGCGACCCGCCGGGGGAGGAGGAGGCCAGCCTGCTCGAGGACCTCTGGCCCCGCCTCGCGCCGCGCACGCTCGTCTACGACGTGGAGGCGCCGGGAGGCCTGGCCGCGCTCGGCCACGCGCTCGACGAGATTCGCGCCTTCCACCTGGGCGAGCGCCGCCCCTCGGGAAGGAGGGGCGGCGGGATCTTCTGGGCTTCGATGGCGCCCGGCTGATCAGGCGCGGGGCCGGCGGTTCTTGCCCCCGCGGCGCGGACCGCGGCGGGCCGGCGCCGTCTTCGGCATGGGCGGGGCGAGGGCGCGGACCCGCTCGGCCTCGGCGGTGTTGCCCGCCTTCTCGAAGAAGTCCGCGGCCTTGTGGAACTCGAGCGCGGTCTCGAGACAGCGCGCCGCGAGTTCCCACTCCTCGAGTTCCTCGAGCACCTGGGCGGCCTGCTTGGGCTCGCGGTGGTCGTCCCAGATGCGCAGCGCTCCGGCGGTATCACCCGCCCGCGCCATCCAGGGCGCGAGTTCGAGCGGCGACCGCTCCTCGGTGGACATCGCCTCGAGCTCGGCCTTGGCCACGGCCTGCGCCTCCTCGATCTTCCCCGCCTGCCGCAGCCAGCGGAAGCGCTGCAGCGGGTTGTCGGTGCGCTCGGCGGCCTTCTCGAAGCGGCCGAAGCGCGCGTAGACCCGGGCCGCCTCGTTCTCCGGCGCGGCCGCGACCTCGGCCTCCACGAGGCGGTCGGCCTCGGCGGTCTCGCCGGAGCGGTCGAAGGCGCGGATGGCCTTGTGGGTCTTGCCGGCCTTCTCCCAGGCCCGGGCGGCGTCGCCGAACTGCTCGGCGCGCTCGTACAGGCGTGCCACGTCCTCCCAGCGCTCCTCCTGCACGAGGAGGTCCATCAAGAGATCGCCCTTGCCGGCGGCGAGCAGGGCCTGCTCGCGCTGCTCGGGCGGCAGCCCCTTGGCGAGCTCCACGACCTCGTCGGTCTTGCCGCTCTGCACGAGGATCTCGACCATCTTCCCGACGTCGCCGGCGAGCTGGTACATGCGCGCGGCCTCCTCGGGGCGGCCGTTCTCCTCGTAGAGGGCCGCGGCCTCGCGGTAGCGCTTCTCCCGCTCGTGCAGCGCGGCCACCTTGTCCCAGGCGCCGGTGTAGGCCAGGAGGAAGGGCGCCGGCTCCTCGCCCTGCGCCTGCTCCTTCATCGACTCGGCCCGGCGATCGTCGCCCAGCGCCCGCCAGGCCTCGGCCAGGGTGGCGAAGACCTTGCGGCGCAGCTTCTCGTTCTCCTCGTCCTCGACCGGCTGCTGGCGCATCACGCGCAGGAGCGCCGTGAACAGCTTGCCGCGCGTGCCTTCCGAAAGATCCTCGAGGGAGCGGCTCTTTCCGCCCTTGCGGGTGGCGAGAACGAAGTTCTCGAGAGGCTCGAGCTGGGCCTGGAAGTCGCCCTTGACGATCGGCTTGTCGATCGCGCGGGCGAAGTCGAGCGCCACGGCTTCGAAGCCCGTCGGACCGCGCTCCTCGCGGCGTCGTCCAAAGCCTCGGCCGTCGCGACGACCGCCACGGCCCCTCCCGTCGCGCGGTCCACGCTCGCCTTCGGACCGGCGCGCTTCCGTCTTTCTCTCTTCCATTCGTGCTCCAAGGACCTGGCCCGCAAATGGCCGGGTGTCGCACGGCGTCATTCGATCTTTGGCGCGCCATGTCAAGCCCCGTTGGCCCGACGGTGCACCCAAACCGAGCGCCGCCGTGCTATGTAGGCGCGCATGGAACGGCTCCTCGTCGCGCTCGGTGGAATCAACGCCCTGATCTCGGTGGCCTGCGGGGCGTATGCCGCGCACGGCTTGCGCGCCCGCGTCGGGCCGGAGATGGTCGCCAACCT
>DATGOH010000046.1:0-19047 GCA_035306165.1 Ferdinandcohnia sp. | reverse complement strand
AGGTGAAGGTCTCGAGGTTGCAGGCGAGACCTTCGGGGCAGTCCTCGTCCTCGCGGCAGCCCTCGCGGCAGACCTTCTCCTCGTCGTCGCAGATCAGGCCCTCACCCTCGCAGTCCTCGTCGGTCTCGCATTCCGGCGCGGGCTCGGGGTCCTTACACTGGCCCTCCACACAGATCTGGCCAGGCTCGCAGTTGGAGAGATCCTCCTCGGTGCACTCGGGCTCCTGGCCACCGACGCACTCGCCCTCCTGGCAGGTCTCACCCTCGGCGCAGGCGTTGTCGCACTTGCCGCAGTGGTCGTCGTTGGTGTCCAGGTTCACGCAGGTGTCACCGCAGGCGGTGAGGGGCGCCTCGCACTCCTGGCCGTTCTGGTCGGCGTCCTTCTCGTCCTCGGCGCAGGCGAAGGCGCCGAAGGAGGCAGCCAGGACGAAGGCGAACACGTAGCTCAGCTTCCGAATGTCCATGTAGCGTCTCCATGTAGCCGGAGCGTTCCGGCGGTCGGTCAACGTTCCGAGGGCGCAAGAAGGCCCTCAGGCGTGCGGCTGGTTTTGCAGGAAGGATGCCGACCGGAACACCGTGGGTGTGGACGGCTATGGGTGCGGAATCTTTGAGAAAGTTCTTAGTCTGGCCCGAGGCGCCGCAGCCGTGGGCTGACGACGATCGGGACATTGGTGTCCGTCCATGACAGATATGTCATGGTCTGGACGTTCGGGCCTGTGCGTAGCAGGCGGCGAGTTCCCGGCCCGCGTGGCGCAGCTCCATGTCCCAGCCGAGGGGACGGAACGGATCCACGCCGGGCGCGTGGGCGAGGAATGGACCGGCCGTCACTTGGCCGAAGAGGTCGAAGCGCAAGAGCGGGCCGAGCGAGAGCGGCGGTGCGCCGAGCGCCTCGACCAGGTCGAGCGCCCACGGTGCATCCCAGATGCCCGCCATGCGAAACAGTTCCTCCAGGTAGCGGGCGCGCTCCTCCCGGCACGCAACGTCTCGGGGTGGCGGCGGCGAGGGTGAGGGTGAAGGTGAAGGGGGAGGCGATGGCGGGGAGGGTGCGCGCGCAGGGGCCTCGGGACCCTTCCCCACCTCCAGGGTTCCGACGAAGCCCACCGGGGGCGCATCCGGCGGCTCGATGCGATACCAGCCCTCCGGAAGCGCCACCGTTTCGCCGGGCCGCGGTGGTTCGGCCGCTCCGCGCAGGGGGAAGAGCAGGGAAAGGGCGAGGAGCGCCTGGAGACGATAGCGCGCCATGCCTCGAAGGTGGGCACGGCGCGGGGAAGCGTCCGGGTGGCGACCCCTAACCGAGGTCGAAGCAGATGGGCGCCCCTTCGCAGTGCTCGACGGTGCAGCTGAACAGCTCGATCACCGGCTCGAGGCAGTTCTCGAGCAGGCACATCTCGTCGAAATCGGGATCGAGGGGAGCGCCGCAACCGTTCTGCACGGAGCAGAGCGCCACGGCTCCGACCTGCCCGGGGCAATGGGCCGTGGCGGCGGCCATGCAGATGGCCACCACCTCCCGGGCGCAGGCGATGCACGCCGGGTTCTCGTAGTCCTCGAGCGTGCAGGGCGCATCACCGCCTCCCGTGCCGGCCGATCCGCCTTTACCGCCCGTTCCCCCTGCGCCGTCGTCGGCGCCGTGGCCACCCCCTCCTACGTACCCTTCGCCGGAGGGAGCCGGCGATTCCTCACCTTCACAGCCGACGAGGCCGACGAGCAGAAGGCCCGCGATCGCGAACGGGAAGAGGTATCTGTGCCGCATGGCGCCTCTCTCGGTCGAGGGGGCAGGGCATCCGCCCCCGAGGCATCACTCGAAGCAGGTCATCTCCTCGCAGAACGCCACCAGACAGGGAAGGAGCGCTTGCGCCTCCGCCAGGCAGTGATCGAGCAGGCAGAGGTAATCGAGGTCCGCCAGCGTCGGGCCCGTGCACCCGTTCGAATTGGCGCAGGTATTCAGCGGAAGGGTAGTGCCGAGGCAGGCGCCGAAGAGCACCGCCTCGCACTGGGGCACGGTGACCTCGAGGCAAGCGATGCAGGCCGGGTCGTCGTAGGCGTCCTCCTGGCACGCGGCACTGGGCGCACCGTCGCCGCCCTCGCCACCGGCACCGCCTTCGCCGATGCCGCCGGTACCGCCTTCGCCGCCGGCACCGCCCTCGCCGATGCCGCCGATACCGCCTTCGCCGCCGGCACCGCCCTCGCCGATGCCGCCCATGCCACCTTCGCCGCCGGCGCCGCCTTCGCCGATGCCGCCTTCACCGCCGGCACCGCCCTCGCCGATGCCGCCCATGCCGCCTTCGCCACCGGCGCCACCTTCGCCGATGCCGCCCGCTCCAGCTTCGCCACCGGCACCGCCTTCGCCAGCTCCGCCCGTTCCACCTACGCCACCGGCACCGCCTTCGCCGGTGCCACCCATACCGCCTTCACCGCCGGCGCCGCCTTCGCCACCGGCGCCACCACCTTCGCCGCCGGCACCGGCCTCGCCGCCGCCGCCACCGGCTGCGATCCCGCCGGTTCCACCGGTTGCATCGCCATCGCCGTTCTCGTCCCCACAGGCGACGATCCCGAAGAGTCCGAGAGCGAAGAGGGAAAGAAGCAGAATGCGCGCGCCCATGGTCACCACCTCACTGATTCCTCCATTGGACAAAAAGGTCGACGATTCGGCAATCCCACCCCGGTCCGTGGCGGGCGACGGCGGCGCCGCTCCTCAGAAGGGCAAGTCGCGCCGACGCGGCTTCGGGCGTCGGCGCCGTCTCCAGGTGTTCGGAGGGCCCTCGCGCCCCAGGATGGCGAGGTAGTCGATGGGTGCTTCGTCGCGCACCCGCGCCGGCTTCATGCCGCTGACCATCTTCAGGCGATCGACGAAGGCCTGCACCACCTCGCTCGCCGGGCGGAGCTTTTCGATGAGGGCGGCGTGGGCTTCGAAGGCGAGGCGAATGGCGCCGAGGTCCTCGGCGCGGGCGAGCCCCCGCCGCACGAGATCCTGGAAGGAGTTGGCGAGCGAGACCAGGGAGTAGCCGTAGCCCTGGGTGAGCTCCACCGCCAGGCGGACGATGGCGCCGGGGCCGATGTGTCCGTCGAGCAAGAGGAGGATGGCCGCCTGGAAATAGTTGTAGATCGGGACCACGCGTCGCCCGTAGGCCTCGAAGCGCGCCGGGGGCGAGTAGCCGTCCAGGTGGATGAAGATGCGCTCGATCGGCGGTCCCATCGGAAGGTTCGAGGCGAAGCGGAGCGCGCGCTCGGCGTCGTCGTCGTAGACGCCGCACAACTCGAGGATGGGGGAGAGCTGCGCCGCCGAGATGCGGTGCTCCACGATGTCGGCGTAGAGCGAGTAGACGAAGGCGTCGGCCTCGGCGTCGTCGCCAAATAGGGTCTCGGACGCCGTCGACGGAACGCGGCTTCGACCCTCGAGCAGGGCCGGGAGCTTGTAGCCCACCTGATCACGGATGGCGCGGAACCGGCCGCGTACGATGTTCTCCACGTTGGGCTTGAGGACGAGCTCGTCGATCTCCACGCCGTCGAGGCGGAACTTTTCTTCGAGCTTGCGGCGCATCTGGCGGGGGGAGCCGCTGATGATCGCCACGCGGGCGCCGGGCCGCTCCTGGAGCGCGCGGACGAGGGCGCGGCTGCCCGCAACGTTGACCTTGGCGCTGGCCTTTTCCCGCGCGGCGCGCAAAAGGCCCCGCAGGGTGTCGAAGTCCGTGCGCAGATAGGTCTTGTCGAGATCCCAGCGGTAGACGTGGCGGACCTCCATTCAGCCCTCCGCCGCGCGCCCGCGCTCGAAGCCCTCGCCGAAGGCGTGGAGGTGGAGGCGATCGGCGATCGCGCCCGGCACCTGGTGCGCGACCGCCTTGGCGGCCACCTTGCCGGCGTTGGCGATGGCCCGCGCCCCCGATCGGGGGTCGGCCCGGATCACGACGCGATCGAAGCCGAGCAGCGGCGCGCCGCCGTACTCCTCCCAATCGGTGAGCCGCTTGAGCTGCTGCAGAGCGCCCGCGACCATGGTGAAGCCGAGCCGCCAGCTCAGCCGCTCGTGGTAGGCGTAGCGGGCGAGGTCCAGGACCGTCTGCGCCATGCCCTCGAGCATCCGCATCACCACCGCGCCAACGGTGCCGCTCGTCACCACCACGTCGGCGGTGCCGCGGGGGATGAGGTGGCCCTCGATCCGCCCGAGGTATTCGATGCCGGCGAGGCGCTCGAGGTGCGCGTGGGCGGCGAGGATGGCCGGGTGCTCCCACTCGAGTTCGGCGCCTCCGGAGAGGAGCGCCACCCGGGGCACGGGATTCTTCGAGATGACCCGCGCGTAAGAGGCGCCCATCAGGGCGAAGCGGACGAGGTCGGCGCCGGAGGCCTCCAGGCTCGCGCCGACGTCGAGCACCAGGGAGAAAGGATCGTCCTTTTCGCCGCGCCGCAGCTCGGTGGGGAAGACCGCGGCCAACGCGGCCTTTTCCGTGCCGGGCAGCAGGCGCATGGTGCGATCGCAGGCGAGCAGGAGCGCCCGCGTCGGGCCCGCGGTGACCAGGGCGTCGGCCTGGCCGGAGGCGACGAGCCGTGCCGCCTGCAAGAGAGAGCCATCCGGCTTGGCGTCGAGCGCCTCCGCCGCATTCTCCTCGGGGCGGATCCACTGGGGCGCGTGGTGCAGGGCGATGCGCTCGGCGTTGTGGCGCATGCCGCCGAGGAGGGCGGCGAGCCGGGGGGCGTCCCCCACGAGGATGATGTCGAGGTCGGTCTCCAGGGAAAGACGAGCCGCGCCGCGGACGATCTCCGTCGGCGCGAACTCTCCCCCCATGGCGTCGAAGGCAATGGTCGGCGGCGGCATCGGGACCGATGTTAAGCCTCCCCCCGACCGCCGACCACTCTGCCCGAAGTGAACTTCTCGTTACAGACAGTTCGCGATCGATTCGCAACTCTTCATGCAGCCGAGCGCCGTGCCGAGGATCTGGACGCAGGGCGGGCAGTCCATGTTCGGCAGGCCGTTGTCGCGCATGCAACCGTTGTCGTTCGCACAGACCAGGAAGGCGCCGAGCGTATCCGGGCAATCGCCGGCCGCCTGCATCAGGCATGCGGGCATGGCGATGTCGAGACAGTCGGCACAGCTCTTCTGCCCCGGATCCTTCCGACAGTCGCCGGGCTGGGCGATGCCGCCGGTGCCGCCCGTACCGCCTCCCGTTCCTCCCGTTCCGCCGGTGCCCCCACCGCCGGTCCCACCGGTCGGGAGTCCCCCCACGCCTCCGATGCCCCCCGAACCGCCCGGCTGCTGCGTGCCGTCGGGGTCGTTTCCCTCGCAACCGACCACGACCACGGCCAGGGCCAGGCTTCCGAGGAGCGAGAGGGCCGCCTTCGATCGACGCATTCGCCACTCCTTTCTGCGATGGCGAGGGATCGTAGGGAGCAAAGTCGTGGCCGTGAACGCCGCGGCGTGGGGCCGCCATTCGGACTAGCCGATGCGTTCGACGGCCCAGGCGGCGGCGTCGCGCACGGCCGGATGGGGATGGGAAAGGTGCGCGCGGCAGGCGTCGGCCAGGCGCCGGTCGCCGCGGGCACCGGCGGCGAGCAGCGCGTTGCGGAGGATGCCCGCGTACTTGGGGCGGGCGAGGGCGGTGCCCCGGCTGCGCTCCCCATAGGTCGCCTCGTCCATGGTCAGCAGCCGCTCGAGGGGGACGTCGTACAAGCCGGTCGCGCGCGGGGCGAAGCGGCCCTCGTCGGTGGGCCGGTGGAAGCGGAGGTTCCAGGGGCAGACCTCCTGGCAGTCGTCGCAGCCGAAGAGCCAGGCCCCCGTCTCGGCCTTGAGCTCGTCCGGCACCGGGCCGCGGTTCTCGATCGTCAGGTAGGAGATGCAGCGTCGCGCGTCGACCACGTAGGGACGGGGAAAGGCGTCGGTGGGGCAGGCGCCAAGGCAGCGGCTGCACGATCCACAGAAGTCCTCGTGGGGCGTGTCGTAGGGGGCGACCTCGCGGTCCACGATGAGGCTGGCCAGAAGCACCCAGCTCCCGTGGGTGCGGGTGACGAGGCAGCCGTTCTTGCCGATCCAACCCAGGCCCGCGCGTTGCGCCCAGGGCTTTTCGGGCAGAAGGCCGAAGTCGACGCCGCCGTAGGTGCGCACGCCCGGATCGGCGGCGTGCAGTCGTTTGCGCACCTTGCGCAGTCGACGGATGAGCAGGCCGTGGTAGTCCGCACCGCGGGCGTAGCGCGCCACCCAACCCGGATGCTGCGCCGGGTCGAAGTAGCTCTTGAGGAAGACGACCACCGTGCGGGCGCCCTCGAGGATCTTCTCCGGATCGAGGCGCCGCTCGTCGCGCAGCCAATCCATGTCCGCCGCCAGGCCCTCCGAGAGGAAGCGCTCGAAGGGAGCGGGATCGAGCGGTTCCGCGGGGGCGAGCCCGACCGCGTCGAAGCCAACCTCCCGGGCGAGGCGCCGGATGAGGGCGCCGCGTTCTTCGGGGGTGAGGGGAGCGTTCATCCGGACTTCAGGGGCGCCTCCCAGATGGGCTCGTCGACGCCGCCGCGGTGGTTGAGGAGGCGGGCGAGCATGAAGAGGAGGTCGGAGAGCCGGTTGAGGTACGCGACGCACTCCGAGCGGATCTCGGCCTGCGCCGCGAGCGAGAGGAGGCGGCGCTCCGCGCGGCGGCAGATGGTGCGCGCCAGATGCAGGTGGGCCGCGGCCGGCGCGCCGCCGGGCAGCACGAAGTGCTGCAGCGGGGGGACCTCTGCGTCGATGGTGTCGATCACCTGCTCCCAACGGGCGATGGTCTCGGCATCGAGGTGCGCGACCTGCTTCTTGACGTGCGCCGGGTCGGGTGTGGCCAGCTCCGCGCCGAGCACGAAGAGCTCCGACTGGATGCGGCGCAGCCAGTCGCGGACCTGCGCGTCGTCGGTGGTGGCCGCCGCCAGGCCGATCGCGGCGTTGAGCTCGTCGACCGTGCCGTAGGCCTCGACCCGCGGATCGTCCTTGCGCACGCGGCCGCCGCCGAAGAGGCCGGTGTCTCCCTTGTCTCCCGTTCGGGTGTAGATGCGAAACGCCATCGCGTCCTCCGTCGCGCAGCATAGCGTCGGCGCAAAGGCGCCGCATCCTCGGTTGCGGCCGCGGCGCGTTGCGGTTCAGGCCACGCTGCGGGCGCGCTGCTCCGCCAGCCGGGCGCGGATGCGGCGGCGCGCGAGATCCACGTAGGTCTCCTCGAAGTCGATGCCGATGAAGCGGCGTCCGAGCGCCACCGCGGCCACGCCGGTGGTGCCGGAGCCGCAGAAGGGATCGAGGACGACGGCGCCGGGATCCGAGGAGGCGCGCACGATGCGCTCGAGGAGGGCGATGGGCTTTTGCGTGGGATGTCCGCCGAGCGCCTTCTCCTGCCGCGAGGGCGTGGGAATGGTCCACAGCCCGTGCGCGGCGTCGGCGGGCGCATCGTCTTCGATCGCCCACACGTCGCGCATCTGCTTGCCGCCGTTTTCCTTCTTCATCTCGGCGTAGTGGAAGGTGTGGGCGAGCGGCTGGCGCTTCTGGGGCGAGGCCCAGATGAGCAGCTCGGTGGAGTGCGTGAAGTAGCGGCAGGCGAGGTGTGGAGCCGCGTTCGGCTTGTACCAGGTGATGGTGTTGAGCAGGTGATAGCCGAGCTCCTGCATCGCGAAGCCGATGGAGAAGATCACGTGCTGGGTGCCCGACACCCAGAGCGTCCCGCTCGGCTTGAGGATGCGCTGGACCTCGCGTAGCCACGCCTTCTGGAAGGCGTGATCGGTCTCGAGGCCACGAGAGGCGTCCCAGGCCCCCTTGTCCACCTTCGCGCGCCGGCCGCTCTGGCAGGTGAAGCCGCCGTTGGAGAGGTGGTAGGGCGGGTCGGCGAAGACGAGGTCCACGCAGGCCGCGGGCAGGCGGGAGAGGATGTCGATGCAGTCGCCCTGGACGACGCGGTAGAGGCGGCCGTGACCGGAGCGCTGCGGGAAGAGGGCGAGGGGGTCGAGTTCGCGCTGCATGCCCATACCATCGGCGTAGGGATCGGACACGGCAAGCAGCGGGCGCTCGGGGGGCTGTGGGAAATTCTCCTGTGATCTCGCGATGATCACGCATTGTGATCGCTCTGATCGCGGGGGGTGATCATATCGAACACGGAGTGTGAACAATGTGATCGCACCGTGTGATCCGCTCGTGCGCTCGGGGTGAACGGGGCGCTCGCGCGGGGTGATCGCGGGGCGTGTCGGGGCCGCCCCGAGGAGGAGGGCATTCGCGGGTTTCTGTTGCCCAAGGGGCGCGGCTTTGTCAAAAGGTGCCCCATGCAAGCGAAAGCCATCGCCTTCGTACGCGGTCTGTTCCGACCCTTCCTGATGTTCACGCGGGTGGAGATCCTCGGCGGGACGCTCCTCCTCCTCGCGTCCATCGTCGCCCTCGCCTGGGCGAACTCCCCCTGGTCGGCCAGCTACCTGTGGCTGTGGGATCGAACGATTGCCCTCTCGCTCGACGACTTTCGCCTGCAGGGTTCGCTGGCCTTCTGGATCAACGACCTGCTGATGGCCTTCTTCTTCCTCCTCGTGGGGATGGAGATCAAACGCGAGCTGGTGCTGGGTGAACTCGCGTCGCTGCGGAAGGCCGCCCTCCCGGTGATCGCCGCCGTCGGGGGGATGGTCGTACCGGCAGGGATCTATGCCCTGTTCAACTGGGGCAACCCGGAGACGATGCGGGGATGGGGGATCCCGATGGCCACGGACATCGCCTTCGCCCTGGGCATCCTCCGCCTCGCGGGCCACCGCGTTCCCGCCGCGCTCTTCATCTTCCTGAGCGCCCTCGCGATCATCGACGACCTCGGCGCCATTCTCGTGATCGCCTTTTTCTACACGGAATCGCTGAACGTGCAGGCGCTCGCGGTGGCCGGCGCCCTCGTGGTCGCTTTGGGCATCCTCAACTTCTTCGACGTGCGCCGCGCGGGCCTGTACCTGCTCGTGGGGGCGCCGCTGTGGCTGGCCATCTACCAGAGCGGGATCCATCCCACGATCGCCGGTGTGATCACCGGCATGATGATTCCGGTGCGGCGCAAGATCCGCGACCTGCCCGCGATCGTGGACAACGCCCGCAACCTCGTGGCGGTGGTGGGTCGCTCGGATCCCAAGGAGTACGAGAAGCACGCGGCCATCGACGCGCTCGAGCACGAGATGCGCAAGGTGGAGACGCCGCTCGACGCGGTGGAGCACAGCTTGCACCCCTACATCTCGTACGGCGTGCTGCCTCTCTTCGCGCTCGCGAACGCGGGCGTGGTCCTCGCCGACGCTTCCTTCGGCATGCTCGCCGACAGCGTGACGCTCGGCGTGCTGCTCGGACTCTTCGTCGGCAAGCCACTGGGGATCTTCGGCGCCACCTACCTCGCGGTGCGGACGGGCATCGCGCACCTTCCCAAGGGCGTGGGTCTGCCTCACATCCTCGGCGCGGGGATGCTCGGCGGTATCGGCTTCACCATGGCGCTCTTCATCAACGGCCTGGCCTTCGATCCCACTGTGTTCGCACACACCGAGGGCAAGATCGGCGTCTTCTGCGGCTCCATCCTCGCGGGGATTCTCGGCCTGAGCTACCTCTACCGGCTCAAGCCGGTGGAGGGGCCCGTTCCCCTCGAAGCCGAGAAGGCCTGATCACTCGGGACGAGGGATGCCGAGGATGCGACGCGCATCCTCGGCGCGCGCCGGGTCGACGTAGATCCGCTGGAGCTGCACGCGATCCTGGTAGCGCTGATACAGCAGCGTGTACTCCTCCAGGGGCACGAACCTGTCTTGGTTTTTCACGTGCACCCAGATGGTTGCTTCTCGCCGCGCGCCGAAATACTTGGAGACGACGCCCTGCGATTCGGCGTGGAAGTATTCGATCTCCGCCCGCTCCAGCGTCTCGCGGACCGCGCCGAAATCCCAGCCCTTGTCGTAGTTGCTCGCCTCGATGAGCAGGCGGAAGGGCTGCCGCTTCGCGATGCGCTGGGCCCAGCGGTTGGTCGATGCGCGCAGCGCCTGCAAAAGCTGCACGTCGTCGCAGGCGAGGTAAGCGGCGGGGTCTCCGGGAATCTCGTATTCGCCCGGCGCCTCCTCGAAGTAGTTGCGGAGCATGCGGTCGAAGCAGATCGGCGTGCGGTGGTAGTACACCGTCAGAAACATGTGGTAGCGCGAGAGGAGGAAGTCCTCGAAGGCGATGATCGCCCGGCTTCCGAGCGCGAGTTCCGCGCGGCCGTCGTGCACGTGCGCGCCGATGTTCTCGATGAGCCAGTTCAGATCGTAGGTGCCGTAGGCCGCGCCGGTGAAGAACGAGTCGCGGAGCAAATAGTCCATCCGGTCCGCATCCACCTCGCTGGACACGATCTGACGGAGCAAGGGCGCGTAGTCCACGCCGTCCACGATGAAGGGCGTTCCTCCCGGCGGCGCCTTGCCGCTGATGAGCGAGGCGATCGCCTCGGGGGTGATGCCTTCCTCGCCGTAGACCTCGCCGATGAGTTCGGTGAGGTCGGAGTCGAGGAGGATCTTGAGCGTGTAGTCCTCGTGCGTGGCGCGGCCGGGGCGGGGGGCGAGCCAGGACGGCAGGCCGAGGACGGAGCGGTCGGGGAGGATCGACTCCGAGGAGTGGGAGAAGGGCGGATGCCCGAGGTCGTGCAAGAGGACCGCGAGCCGGAGCGCGGCGCGCAGCCGGTTGCGTTCCGCGTCGGGGAGGCGCGGGAGGTGGCGGAGCATCGAGTCGAAGATCCGCCCCGAGACGTGGCAGGCGCCGAGCGCGTGGACGTAGCGGGTGTGGGTGGCGCCGGGGAAGGCCGCGTCGGCGAAGCCCATCTGGCGCACCCACCGCAGCCGCTGGAAGAAGGGGGCGTCGATCACCCGGCGCTCGCGGGCGTCGAGGAGGATCGATCCGTGGATGGGGTCGCGGATGCGGGTCGTATGCGCGGTCTTCACGGCGCCAGGGTATAACCCCCGCATGAGCGAAGCCATCCCCGGAATCGGCTGGACCCCGCCTCCGGCGCGGATCCGCGAGGCCGCCTCCATCCTCCTCGTGCGGGAAGGATCCGAGGGGCGGCGGATCTTCTGGATGCGCCGCGGGACGCGGCTCTCCTTCGGACCGGGAACCTACGCCTTCCCCGGCGGCAAGGTGGATGCCGCCGACGCCAAGGTGCCGGTGGACGGCGCGCGCGAGGAGGACCGGCCCTTCGTGGTGGCGGCGATCCGCGAGGCCTTCGAGGAGGTGGGGATCCTCCTCGCCGAGGGCGCCGAGCGGCTCGGCGCCGAGGAGCGCGCGCGGATGCGCCAGGCACTCGCCGAGGGCACGCCCTTCGGCGAACTTCTCGCCCGGCATGGCCTGCGGCTGGATGCGCGGCGGCTGATCGACGTCGGCCGCTGGTGTACGCCGCCTTTCTCGCCGATCCGCTTCGACACCCGCTTCTTCCTCACGGTGCTGCCGGACGAGCTGCCCGCGTACGCGAACGGGGAAGAGGTGGGGGCGGCCGGATGGATCGAGCCCGCCCGCGCGCTGGCGATGTGGGAGCGGGGCGAGGCGCTCCTGCACCCGCCCACGCACCACGCCCTCGCGGCGCTCGCGGGATTTCCCCCGGAGAAGGCGGTCGGCATCCTGCGCGCGCCGCCCTACGTGGACGCCGAGCAGGTGGTGCACCGCATCGAGTTCCAGCGGGGCATCCACATCTTCCCCCTGCGCACGCAGACCCTGCCGCCGCACACGCACACCAACTGCGTCGTCGTGGGAACCGGCGAGCTCTTGGCCATCGATCCGGGACCGACGGATCCGGCGGAACGCGACCGCATCTTCCACGCCCTGCGGGAGATGGAGGCGGAGGGGAGGCGGGTGGTGGCGGTGGCGCTGACGCACCACCACGGCGATCACGCGGGCGGAGCCGCCGACCTCGCCGCGCGGCTGGGCGTGCCGCTCTGGGCGAGCGCGCCGGTGGCGGACAAGGTTCCCGGCGTGTCGCGCCGGCTCGAGGACGGGGAGGTCCTCGAGCTCGCGGGACCCTTGCCGATGCGTCTGCGCTGCGTGCGCACCGACGGCCACGCCGACGGCCATCTCTGCTTCTTCGAGGAGCGCAGCCGCGCGGTGATCGCGGGCGACATGGTGGCGGAGGGGACGACGATCGTCCTCGACCCGCCCGAAGGGCGGCTCGACCTCTACCTCGCCTCGCTGCGGCGGCTGCTGGACCTCGGGCCGGGCGCTCTCTACCCGGCCCACGGCTTTCCGATCCCGGACGGCCCCGCCTGCCTCGAGCGATACATCGCCCACCGGGAGGCGCGGCTCGAAGCGGTGGCGAAGGCCCTCGCCGGCGGCCGTCCGCTCACCCTTGCCGAGGTCGTACAAACCGTCTATTCGGATACGCCGAGCTTCCTCCACGCCGTGGCGGAGCGAAGTGCTCTCGCCTCCCTCCTGGAGCTGGAGCGCCGCGGCCGGGCGCGTCGCGCGGCCGAGGGTTGGACCGCTTGATCACGAAAGGAAACGCGTAGCCCATGCCGATCATCGAAAGCACCCCCGAGATGGTTCGGGGGGTTTACGAGAGGACCCGCAGGAATCTGGAGATCGTTCGTCGACGGCTCGGCCGGCCGCTGACCATGGCGGAGAAGGTGCTCTTCGGCCATCTGGACGATCCGGAGAACCAGCACCTGGAGCCGGGCAAGGCCTACCTCATGCTGCGGCCCGACCGCGTGGCCATGCAGGATGCCACCGCGCAGATGGCGCTCCTGCAGTTCATGCAGGCGGGCAAGCCGGAGGTCGCCGTGCCGGCCACCGTCCACTGCGACCACCTCATCCAGGCGCGGGTGGGCGCGGAGAAGGACACCGAGGTCGCCAGCCAGGAGAACCGCGAGGTCTACGACTTCCTCGAGTCGGTCTCGGCGAAGTACGGGATCGGTTTCTGGAAGCCGGGCTCCGGCATCATCCACCAGGTGGTGCTCGAGAACTACGCCTTCCCCGGCGGGCTGATGATCGGCACCGACTCGCACACGCCGAACGCCGGCGGCCTCGGCATGGCCGCGGTGGGCGTGGGCGGCGCCGACGCCGTGGACGTGCTCGCGGGCTTTCCGTGGGAGGTGCTGCAGCCCAAGCTCATCGGCGTCAAGCTCGTCGGCGAGCTCTCCGGCTGGGCCGCGCCGAAGGACGTCATCCTCAAGCTCCTCGGCATCCTCACCGTGAAGGGCGGGACCAACCGCATCGTCGAGTACTTCGGTCCGGGCGCCCGCTCCCTCTCGGCCACCGGCAAGGCGACGATCACGAACATGGGCGCCGAGCTCGGGGCCACCACCTCCATCTTCCCCTTCGACGAGGCCATGGCCCGCTACCTGCGCGCCACCGAGCGCTCGGCGCTCGCCGACCTCGCCGAGTAGAACCGCGACCTGCTCGAGGCCGATCCGGAGGTGGAGGCGAACCCGGAGAAGTTCTTCGACCAGGTCATCGAGATCGACCTGTCCACGCTCGAGCCGCACGTCGTCGGACCGCACACCCCCGACCTGGCGCGGCCGGTTTCCGCGCTGAAGAAGGCGGTGCAGGAGGAGGGCTATCCGGCCAACCTCACCTCGGCGCTCATCGGCTCGTGCACGAACTCCTCGTACGAGGACCTGTCGCGGGCGGCGGAGCTCGCGCGCAAGGCGGCCGAAGCCGGTCTGAAGATGAAGGCACGGCTGATGGTCTCGCCCGGCTCGGACCAGATCTTCGAGACCATCAAGCGCGACGGGCAGATGGAGGCCTTCGAGGCGGTCGGGGCGACGGTGCTCGCCAACGCCTGCGGCCCCTGCATCGGCCAGTGGAAGCGCGACGACATTCAGAAGGGGGAGAAGAACGCGATCATCACCTCCTTCAACCGCAACTTCCGCGCGCGCAACGACTCGAACCCGGAGACGTATGCATTCATCGCCTCGCCGGAGATCGTCCTCGCCTTCGGCCTGGCCGGCACGCTCGACTTCGATCCGCTCAGCGACGAGATCGTCCAGGGCGACAAGCGCTTCAAGCTGCCGGCGCCGAGCAAGGCGGACGACCTCCCGCCGCGCGGCTTCGTGCGCGCGGTGGGAGGATACAAGGCGCCCGCGGCGGACGGCGCGAGCGTGGAGGTGAAGGTCGATCCGAACAGCGAGCGGCTGCAGCTCCTCGCTCCCTTCGCGCCGCCCCGTCCGGAGGAGTTCGAGAAGATGGTGCTCCTGGTGAAGACCCAGGGGAAGACCACCACCGACCACATCTCGCCGGCGGGTCCTTGGCTGCGCTTCCGCGGCCACCTCGATCGCATCAGCGACAACATGCTCACCGGCGCGGTCAACGCCTTCGGCGGCAAGGTCGGCCACGCCAAGAACGCGCTCACCGGCGAGGAACAGCCGATCCCGGCCATCGCGCGCGCCTACAAGGCGGCGGGCCTGCGCTGGGTGGTCGTGGGTGACGAAAACTACGGCGAGGGGAGCTCGCGCGAGCACGCGGCGATGAGCCCGCGCCATCTGGGCGCCGGCGCGATCATCGTCCGCTCCTTCGCCCGCATCCACGAGACCAACCTCAAGAAGCAGGGCGTGCTTCCCTTCACCTTCGCGGATCCCGCCGACTACGAGAAGGTCCGCGAGGGCGACCGCATCACGCTCGTGGACGTCTTCTCCATCGAGCCGGGCAAGCAGGTGCAGGCCGTCCTCCACCACGCCGACGGCAGTGAGGAGCGGATCTGGCTGAACCACAGCCTCAACGCCGAGCAGATCGGCTGGTTCAAGGCCGGCTCCGCCCTCAACGCCATCGGCGCCCGCGAGGGAGCCTGACGGCGTGGCGCGCGACGACCGCTGGCAGCACCTCGTGCAGCTCGCCTTCCGGCTATCGGAGTCTTTGCGGGATTCCGATAGCCCCGCCACCCAGCAGGCCGTCCGCGCCCTCGACTCCGCCCTCGAAGTCTTCGGCCCCGACATCGACCCCGTCGAAGACTTCGAGGGCTACGCCCTCCGCCGCCTCCTCCTCGCCCTCCGCGAAAGCCTCGTGCGCTGAGCCCATCGTCGCAACCCAACCGGCATGCGTCGCGGCCTCGCGCATGTCGCCGCGCGGCCGATGGCGCACGCCAAACGCTGTGCAAAGGGTGCGGTTTCAAGATTCGTCCGGACCGTCGGGAAAGAGGGGCGTCGGCTGCGGGACGAGCTTGGAGGGAGGCTGGCCCGTCTGGCCGGCGGTGTTGCGGCCCCAGCAGAGCGCCATGCCCTCGGCGTCGAGCACGCAGGCGAAGTCCTCGCAGGGGCGGCGGCCGACGGTCACGGCGCGGACGGGGACTCCCTCCAAGACGGGCGTGGGCCGGTAGACGATGGGCAGGGTGCAGGAATGGGCGGGGTCTCCCTTGGATATCTCGCGTCCCCAGCACTCGAGCGTGCCCGCTTCGTCGATGCCGCAACTCGAACTGGAGCCGGGAGCGAGGGACCTCCAGGTCCCGGAATTCAAGGGAGCGAATTGCACCGAGACGACCCCGTCGTATTCGGAGGCGAAGTAGCCGGAGGGGCCGGTGAAGGGCCTGTCCCCCCAGCAGTAGGCGATCCTCTCGTCCGTGATGCCGCAGGCGTGCTTCTCACCGAGGGCGAGGGAGGCGAAGCGCTCGGGGACCGGCGGGTACTCGGGGCGGTCGGGCGGCCAAAAGAGAGCGACGCGCGGGACGAGCGAGGACATCCGGTACGGGCCGAAGGGATCGTCCGGCGTTCCCAGCGGACCGAGCCCCCAGCAGTGGACCACGGCGTCCGCGTCGATGCCGCAGGTGTAGCCGGCGGAGGCGTGGAGCTCGACGAAGGCCACATCGCCGGCCGGAGAGACGGGCCCCGAAGCGTGGGGCGTCTCCCCGATGCCGAGCTGCCCCACGCGACCGTTCCCCCAGCACAAGGCGGTGCCCGCCTCCGTCAGCCCGCAGGTGTGGCCGCCTTCGCCCGAGACGGGCGCCAACGTGGGCGGCGCGCCGGCGCTCAGCTGGAGGAAGCGCTCCTCGGGCAGCACGGCGATCGGCGTCGCGGAGAAGGGCGCCTCCAGGTCCGGTCCCAGTTCGCCGCTGCGGTTCGCACCCCAGCAGAAGGCCAGGCCCTCCTCGCTGAGCGCGCAGGCGTGCTCCAGGCCGGCGGTGACTTCGCGGTAGGCGAGGCCGGGATCGAGTTGGACGCGGACCGGGAGATGGGAGGCCACGGTGGTGCCGTCACCGAGCTGGCCGCGGGCATTCCCACCCCAGCACCACACCGTGGCCCGATCCGAGACGCCGCAGGCGAAGTCGCCACCCGCCGCGATGGAGGAGAAGCGCAGCGAGCCAAAAATGAGGAAGGTGTGGCGCAGCCCGCCGGACTCCACCGCGAGCGTTGCGCGCCCCAGGTCGAGCACGCGCACTGCGCCGTCCTCCACCACCGCCACGGAGGGATCGCTCGTGCTCCATTCGGCCGGGAGCGTGCGCGGCCCGACGAAGGCGACGCGGACCGGAGCCGTGGAGCCGGGTTCGAGGCGGGGTGGTGGAGCCGCCTCCACCACGATCTCGGCCGGCGGCAGAACCTCGATTTCGGCCTCGGCCCGCGCCTCGTCGGCACGGGCGGAGATGGTGGCGAAACCTTCCGCTCGCCCCTCCACGCGACCGAGCCCGTCCACGCGGGCCACCTCGGGATCGGTGGAGCTCCAGTGGATGGTCCTTCCCTCGAGGAGGTTGCCGTCGGCGTCGAAGGCCCGCACCGACCATGGGCTCGTCACGCCGGCGTAGATGCGCGTGTGCGCAGGGACGATCTCGAGGCGCGCGACCTTGGGCAGGACGCGGATCGCGAAGACGCCCTCTGCGCCATCGGCCTGGGCGCGCACGAGCGTCGCGCCCGGGCCCAGGGCGTGGACCCGCCCGTCGGGATCGACGCGCGCCACCTCGAGGTCGTCGACGCTCCACGCGAGCGGCCGCTGGATCTCGACGCCGCGGCGGTCGCGCACCCGCGCGTGGACGAGGATGCTTTCGCCGACCACCAGTTCCGTCGCGGCCGCCCACGTCTCGATCGCATGGGCACGGGGACGGACGCGCACGGTGGTCGCTCCCTCGCCTTCGCCCGCTGCGACGCGCACGCGCGTTTCGCCCGGCGCGATGCCTGCGAGAATTCCCTGATCGTCGACGCGGGCCACCGTGGGATCGTCGGAGCTCCAGCGCACCTCGAGTTCGGCTTCGAAGGGGAGGCCCTCGGCGTCGAGCAGGTCGAATTCGAGCTGTAGACTCTCGCCTTCGAGCAGCGTGGGAGCGGCGGGGCGGATGGAGATGGCGTCCACGCGCGGTCGCACCCGGATGCGCGCCCTTGCCTCGGCGCCCTCCGTCCGCGCGACGACCTCCGCCTCGCCGGGGCGCAGGGCGCGCACCCACCCTAGCCGGTCGACGCTGGCCACCTCCGGATTCGAGGAGGCGAAGGAAAAGCGCGCTTCGGGGAGAATCGTGCCGTTGCGGTCGAGGGCGCGGGCGTCGAGGCGGATGCGGGCCCCCACGCCGAGGGTGATGGAGGCGGGGTCGAGCACCACGTTCGCAGGACGGCGGCCCGACGGCGGGGGCTCGCCCGCGCAGGACACGACAAGGAAAGCGAGCAGCCCCAGGACCACGTCCCGGCCGATCCGAACCTGGCCCTTCCGTCTTCCGTCCACCTGCCATCCCTCCGGGGAGAAACCGCCGTGCGCGGCCGAAAACCCGGCTTGCGCCCTCGGACGGATGTTTCCCCGCACCGTCACGGATCAACGGGTATCCTACCGCCCATGAACGGGACTCCGGAGATCGAGGGAGGCTTTTCCGGGCGGAAGGTCGCCTGGGGATTCTCGGGCGGGATCGCCGCCTTCAAGGCCTGCCAGGCTCTTCGCCTCTTCGTGCACGAGGGCGCCGAGGTCCGTGCGGCGATGACGGAGGCGGCCACCCACTTCGTCGGGCCGCTGACGGTGACGGCGCTCACGGGCGCGCCGGTGCTCACCGACGTGCTCGAACCCACCCAGGATGCCTTGTACGGACACCTGGATTTGGCGCGTCGCTCCGAGCTCATGGTGATCGCGCCCGCCACCGCCGACGTCATCGCCCGGCTCGCGCACGGCCTGGCCAATTGCGCCGTCACCACCACGGCGCTCGCGGCCCGCTGCCCGATCCTCGTCGCCCCCGCGATGAACGTGGCCATGTGGGAGAACCCCGCGGTGCAGCGCAACGTGGAGATCCTCCGCGCCTTCGGGCGCTACCACTTCGTCGGGCCCGAGGCCGGGCTGCTCGCCGACGGCGACACCGGCATGGGCCGGCTCTCCGAGCCGTGGGACCTCCTCGAGGCGGCCCGCGGCGTGCTCGCGCCGAAGGACTGGACGGGAGCGAAGGTGGTGGTCACCTCCGGGCCGACGCGCGAGCACCTCGATCCGGTGCGCTTCCTCAGCAACCCCTCCACCGGGAGGATGGGCCACGCCATCGCGCGGGCCGCGCGCGACCGAGGCGCCGATGTGGTGCTGCTCACCGGTCCGACGAGCCTTCCCGATCCCCGGGGCGTGCGGGCCATCCACGTGGTCTCCGCCCAGGAGATGCTCGAGGCCGCGCTCGCGGAGGTGGAGGGCGCCGATGCCTTCGTGGCCGCCGCGGCGGTGGCGGACCAGCGCCCCGCGCGCGTCGAGGAGCAGAAGGTCAAAAAGACCGATACCCCGACCCGCCTCGAGCTCGTGCCCACCCCCGACGTGCTCGCCACCGTCTCCGCCCTCGTGCACCAGAAGCCGAACCGGCCGCTGTTGGTGGGCTTCGCCGCGGAGACCGAATCCCTGGTGGAGAACGCGGCGCAGAAGCTGCACAAGAAGCGCCTCGACATGGTGGTCGCCAACCGCGTGGGCGGTCCGGACGGCGGGTTCGGGGCGGCGACCAACGAGGTCGTGCTGGTGACCGAGCGCGGTCCCGTCGAAGCGTTGCCGCCGCGGCCGAAGCGCGAGCTCGCCGACGCCATCCTGGATCGCATGGCCGTGCTGCTGGCGAAGAGGAGGTGAGGGTGGAACCGCGCGAAAAGCTCCAGGAGATCGCGAGCGAGCTGCTCCTGCACCTGCGCTGGGCGCAGGCGAAGGGGATGCGCCACGTGCCGCCGCCCCGTCTCGATCCGCCGGCCGCCGTCGAGGCGGCGCCGTCGGAAG